>JBJKRV010000440.1:0-8980 GCA_046704465.1 Opitutaceae bacterium
GTGGCGGGCAAGCGCGGCGCCCGTTGGCCCCTGCACGCCCGGCTCGGGGGCCGGCTGCGCTGGTGGCTGGGGACGACGGGTGTCGTCGGACAGCGCCTTGAAGCCGAGCTGAGGCGATCAGAAGTCAATAGCGAACGGTCGGTGGGCCACGGTCCTCCCCCAGGGACCAAGGACCAATCACCAATTAACACGCATCCGGTGCCGTCGGAATCCGCCTTCCGCGGCTCATCGTCAACCGCCTTCATCGAGCCGGAGATCTTTTCGCCGGCCACCGGGCGCGCGCTGCCCAGCCTGCGGGCACGCTTGGCCGGCCCCCGGGTGGCCGTTTTCCACGACGCGATCGCGCTGCGCCTGCCCGAGTTGTCGCCGCCCAAGACGGTCGCCCGTTTCCCGGGGTACCTGCAGGAACTGCTGGCGTTCGACGGCGTGGCGGCCATCTCCGCGGACTCCGCCGCCATGCTCGCCGACTACTGGCGCTGGCTGGGCGTCGACCGGCCGCCGCCGGTGGTCGACCTGCCGCTGGGCATCGATCTTCCCGCCCGGCCGCCGCTGGGCCGCACCACCGCGCCGGGATCGGCTCCGGTGGTGCTGTGCGTCGGATCGATCGAGGGCCGCAAGAACCACCTCGCCCTGCTGGACGCGTGCGAGCGGCTGTGGCAGCGCGGCGCCCGTTTCGAGCTGCGTCTGATCGGGCTGCTGCATCCGCACACCGGCCGCGCCGCGCACGAGCGGCTCCTCGCCCTGCAGGCGGCCGGCCGTCCGCTGCACTACGAGGGCCCGGCGGCGGAGGCCGAGCTGCACAACTCCTATCGCGATTGCCTCTTCACGGTCTATCCCTCGCTCATGGAGGGGTTCGGCCTGCCGGTGCTGGAAAGCCTCACCCACGGCAAGCCCTGCATCTGCTCCGCTCACGGCGCCCTCGGTGAAGCCGCGCGCGATGGCGGCTGCCTCACGCTCAACCAAGCCGACTCCCCGACCCTCGCCGGCGCGATCGAGCGCCTGCTCAACGACCCGTTCACCCTGGACGCTTAGCGCGACCAGGCCGGGCACCGCAAGATCAGGTGGTGGCGCGACTATGCCCGCGGGCTGCTGGCCTGGATGCAGGCCCTGCCGCGGCGGAGCGGCGAACGCGCCGGCTTGGGGTTTTGAGTTTCGGGTTTTGGCTTCTGAGTTGGGAACGCAGGCTCCTCCCGACCCAAGGCACGAAACCCAAGACTCAAAACCGGCCCGGGGCCGTCCGGGCTTTGGATTTGCTAAGCACCCCCCGCGGCTCCAACTTGGGCCGACACCATGGCGTTGACCCTCCTGACCAGGAACAAGAAGGCGATCCTGGATCGCTGCCGCGACGACTATCCCACCTCGATGCGGCTGAAATACGCGCCCTTTTATCATGCGATGGAATCGCAGCAGGGCGCGCATATCCGGTTGAAGGGGCGCGACATGATCATGCTCTCCAGCAACGACTACCTCGGGTTGTCCTTTCATCCGAAGGTCGTCGAGGCCGGCCGCGCCGCGCTCCTCCAGTGGGGCACCAGCACCACCGGCGCCCGGCCGTCCAACGGCTCCCGCGCCTTCCACCTCGAGCTCGAGGAGAAGCTCGCCTCCTTTCTCAACCGCGAGGCCTGCCACATCAGCGTCGCCGGCTATATCTCCTGCATGTCCAGCGTGGCCGCGTTCGCCCAGAAGGGCGACCTCGTCTTCGTCGACAAGAACATCCATTCGTGCATTTGGGACGGCATCCGGCTGTCGATGGCCTCGGTCGAGCGCTTCCTCCACAACAATCCCGACGACCTGCGCCAGATTCTCAAGACCGACCACCACAACGTACCCCGGATGATCGTGGTGGAAGGCGTCTACTCGATGGAGGGGCACATCGTCCGGCTGCCCGAGATCGCCCAGCTCGCCGATGAACACGGCTGTTTCCTCGTGCTGGACGACGCCCACGGTTTCGGTGTCCTCGGGCGCCAGGGGCGCGGCACGGTCGACCACTTCCACCTCAACGACAAGGTCGACCTGATCTGCGGCAGCATGTCCAAGTCGCTCGCCAGCACCGGCGGCTTTGTCGCCGGTTCCCGCGAAGTCGTCGAGTTCCTGCGCACCCATTCGAAGCAGACCATCTTCAGCGCCGCCATCAGCCCGAGCCAGGCGGCCTGCGCCTCCGCCGCCCTGGACGTCATGCAGCGCGAGCCCGAACACCTCGAGCGCCTCTGGCGGAACGCCCGCCGGTACCGCGAGATCCTGAAGCGCCTCGGGCTCGACACCTGGGAGAGCGAGACGCCCGCCGTGCCGATCGTGCTGGGGTCCAAGGAGCTGGTCTATCGCTTCTGGCAGGCGCTGCTCGACCGCGGCGTCTTCACGGTCATGTCCATCGCCCCGGCCGTGCCGCCGGGCAAGGACCTCGTCCGCACCGCGGTCTCTGCGATGCACAGCGACGCGGACCTCGAGCGGATCGCCGATGCCATGGCCTACGCGGTCAAGAAGCTCTAGGCGCGGCCCGGTCCGCCGCCGCACGTGAACCCATCGACTTCCGCGCCCGCCGGCGCCACCCGTCTCTGCCGGCATCCGATCGTCTTCACGGTGCTGATCCTGCCGTTCGGCGCCACCATTGGGTTTGTGAGCGTCGCGCTGGCCTTTCTCGCCACGCGCCACGGCTTGACGGTGCAGCAGGGGGCGGAGCTGATCGCGGCGGGGATGTTCCCCAATATCTGGAAGTTCTTCTGGGCCCCGGTGGGCGACACCACCCTCTCCCGCCGCCGCTGGTACCTGATCTCCTGCGCCGCCTGCGCGGCCGGCATGTACGCCATGGCCGCGGTGCCGCTCGAGCCGGCGACCTTCCAGTTGATGACCGCGGTCATCTTTGTGACCTCGATTGCGGCCACGTTTCTCGGCTTCTCGGTCGAGGCCATGGTGGCCCACCTCACGCCGCCGGCGGACCGCGGCCGGGTGAGCGGCTGGTTCCAGGCCGGCAACGTCGGCGGTACCGGCCTCGGCGGCGGCCTGGGCCTGTGGCTCCTGACCACCCTGCCCGCAGCCTGGCAGGCGGGCCTTGTGCTGGCGGTCCTGACGCTCGGTTGCGCCCTCGTGCTGCCACTGCTGCCCGACGTGCCCGCCGAGTCCCGCGGCGTCTCCCTCGGACGCGTCGTTCGCAACGTGGCGGTGGACTTCTGGCAGACGGTCTGGTCGCGCGACGGCATCCTGAGCGCGGTGCTGTGCTTCGTGCCGGTCGGCACCGGCGCCGCGGCCGGCGTGTTGGCCCAATCCTCGGTCGCGGCCCATTGGGGCGCCGGCCTGAAGGAGGTCGAAGTCGTGCAGGGCCTGCTCACCGGGATCGCCTCCATGATCGGCTGCCTGATCGGGGGCTACGCCTGCCGCTTCTTCGGCGCGCGCACCGCCTACGCCGTCTTTGGCGGTCTCATGGCCGCGGTGACCGGAACCATGGCCTTCCTGCCGGCGACGCCGCTGGTGTACGTGGGCATGAACCTCGCCTACGCCCTGGTCACCGGCTTCTGCTTCGCCGCCTTCTCCGCCTTCGTGCTCGACACGATCGGCGCCGGCAATGCCGCGACCAAGTACAACGGCTACGCGTCGCTCTCGAACGCCCCGATCACGTACATGGGCCTCCTCCTGGCCGCCGCCGAGACCCGTTTCGGGCCGACCGGCATGCTCCTCACCGAATCGGTCTGCGGCGTGGCCGGCATCCTCATCTTTTCGGTCGCCGTCGCGGCGTGGCGCCCGCGCCCGGCGCTGGCCGCTCCGGCCGCCGCCCCGCTCGCAGACTGACGGATTGGTGGCGCAGGCTTCAGGAGGCGGTGCGACGGCGGTTCCATGTTGGAGGAATCCCTCCTGAGTTTCTTGAGCCTTTTTTTGGCCCAAAAGAAGATTGGGTTTCTTTGCCGCAAAAGGCTCAGAAGGCTCAGGAGGCGGTGCGACGGCAGTTCCATCCTGGGAAGATTCCTCCTGAGCCTCTTGAGGCCGGATATGAAGGTTCATTCAAGTGTGGGAGGCACGGACGGTGCAAAATCCAGCCAAGGTTCAAAAGCCGGTCACCCAGCTTGAGTAGGATCATAATCGCCGCTGAAGATAAATTTCTTGAATTGGATGACCGGCGACCCGAAGTTGATCAGCATTGCGTGCTCCAGGCGGGAGGCCCGCAGGTACCCGAGCACTTGGGCGGTGTGCTCGTCCACCAGTTGGCGCACCGCCTTCAACTCCACGATCAACTCCCGGTCGACGAGCAAATCAGCGAAGAAATCGCCAAGCGGAGAGCCGTCCTCGTCGTAGACTGAAAGCGGATGCTGTTGGCGAACCTCGTGTCCTTGTTTGCGCAGGCGGTTGGCCAGAGAGTTTTCATAGATCTTCTCGCAGTGGCCATGTCGGAGGAAGCGATGAGCGGCGAGCGAGGTTTCACGTACGATGGCGCACAGTTGACGAATCTCGGATTCATTCATGGCCCGTTCACCCTAGACACCTGGTCCACGTGTGGCGATCTGGATATTTCAAAATACGCGAGGATTCTCGGGGATGGCAGTTCGGATATTGCAGAGAGAATGGCCGCAAGGGGCTCGGAGATTCATCCTGAGCTTTTTGAGCCTTTTGCGGCCAAGAAGAAGATGGTTTCTTTGCCCCAAGAGGCTCCGGAGGCGGTGCGACGGCGGTTCCCTGTTGGGGAAATCACACAGTGAGGGCGGCTGCAAGGTCCGGGGTGCCGATCAAACTCGAAACCGCCTCAGATCAATCCGAGCCGCAGGGTGTTCGCCGCCTCCGCCCAGGTGGGCAGCGGCCGGCTCGATGCCTCCGCCGCGAGCCGCCGCCATTCCGCGTCGTCCGTGAGCACCGTGCGGAGCGCGGCCGCCCAGGCAGCCCGGTCTCCCGGCGACGCCATCACGCATCCGCCGGCGCCCGCGACCTCGCGCAGCACCGGCAGATCGCTGCACACGCACGGCCGGCCCTTCCACAACGACTCCAGCACCGGCAGCCCGTGGCCCTCCGCGATGGTGGAAAACGCCGTGACCCGGCAGGTCGTGTACAGCCGCTCCAGCAGCGCGTCGGAGGCCGCCGCATGACACTGCAGGCGCGGCTCCGTCCTGGCCCGCGCCCGCAGCCGCGCGGCGATCGGACCGCCAAAATGCGGATTCACCCGGCCCACGACATCGAGCGCGAAGTCCAGCCCCGACGCCCAGAGTTCCTCCGCCACCTCCAGCAGGAAGCCCTGGTTCTTGCGCGGCTCGACGATGCCGACCGTCAGGATTCGGGGCGCGGGCGGATTCCCGGCGGCGGTGGCGCGCGGCCGCCCGTCGAAATTGGCGCCCAGCGGCAGCACGTCCACCGCGGCGCGGACGCCCGCCCCCTGCCAGCGCCAGAAGCCCTTCAGGGCGTCGCGACTCGCCGCCGAGATCGCCCACACCCGGTCGAAGGCCGCCAGCATCTTCATGTATTCCGGATGGCGGGCCACACTCTGCGGCCAGGTGATGTGCGGAAACTGCAGCGGGATGGCGTCGCAGAAAACCGCGCCCAGCCGGCAGGGCCGGGCCCGGATGAAATCCCAGAATCCGGGCCGCTCCGCCTCATTGAACTGCTCGACCGTCAGGACCCAGTCCGCCGGCGCCAATGCCACCGGTCCGCCGCGGCCGGCCCCGCGCCAACCGCGCCGCTTCCTGTCCCAGCTCACCGGGCGCGCCGCCGGGCCGAATTCCTCCCGCAGGCGGCCGCTCAGGCGCATCAGGCCCGAATGGTGCCGGCCGGATCCGGACTTGGTGACGTCAAAATGGATCATGGACCGACTCCGCTCCCCATCACTGCCGGGACCGTCCAGCGGTCCCTTTCGGCGATCGCCCGCAGGAATTCCGCGTGCAGCAGCGCCGCGTTGGCGCCCGCATCATAGTGCGTTTCCGCCCAGCGGCGCGCCGCCAGGCGCAGGCGCTCCGCGAGCGCGTCGTCGTCGGCCAGGCGCCGCAGGCCCGCGACCCACTCGTCCGCCTGATGCACCTCGGCCACCAGGCCGGTCTCCTCGTGCCGGACCGCCTCCGTCGCCGCCCCCGTCGGCGAGGTCATCACCAGCACGCCCGCCGCCATCGCCTCGGGAATCACGTTCGGCAGCCCGTCGCGGTCCCCGGAGGACGCCACCACGCCCGTGTGCAGCAGCACATCGGCCCAGGCGAGATGCGCCTCCACCGCCGCCGGCGTCACCTGTCCGGTGAACGTCACCCGGCCGGACAGGCCGCGCTCGCCCACCGCGTGCTCCAGTTGCCGCCGCAGGTCGCCGTCGCCGACAATCCGCGCCTCGAACGGAAAACCCGCGGCGCGCAGCGCCGCGTAGACCTCCATCTGCCGGCGCAGGCCCTTCTTCGGCACCAGACGCGCAACGCACACCAGCCGCAGCGGCCGCCGCGGCGTGCGCAGGGGCTTCAACGGCCGAAAGGTCTCGAGCCCGCGCCGGATCACCACCACCCGGCCCGGCTCGACCCCGCGTTCCAGCAGGGTGTCGCGCGCCATCTCGGTCGAGGTGTGCACGAAGCGCGCCAGCGCCAGTTTCTCCCTGAGCCACCAGTCCCCGCCATGCTCGTAGAGGTCGTAGGCGTGCACGCCGGCGCCATACGGCAGCCCGGTCAGGCGCCACAGCAGCCAGGCGGCCGTGGCCGGCGCGCCGCTCCAGGCCGCATAGATGATGTCCGGCGGATCCTCGCGGAAGCGGCGCAGGTGGCAGGCGACAAAGCCGGCGCCCAGCATGTTCTCCCAGAAATTGAGCGCGGACGGCGCGCGCCGCCTCGCGTTGTTTACGATCAGCACCCACACCATGCCGGGATGGCGCGCGCCCTCCCGGGCGATCCGCCACGGCAGCGCCGCGAAGAACCGCCAGTACGGCATCGACTCCACCGGGAGCCCGCGGAACCGACCCCCGCCGCCCCACAGCGAATAGAGGCGCAGGTTGACGCCGCGGGCCTGCATCGCGGCGACGTCGCGCTGGAGAAACGCCTCGGACGCCTTGGGGAAGGTCGTGAACAGGTAGGCTACGGTGATGGGTTTGTCGGCCAAACCGGATCCAGCATGGGACTCGGACCGGCGTGCGCAACCCCGCGCTGCCGGATTCGAAACGGTCAGACAGGCCTGGACAGAACCCGCGCGGAGCACGGGTTCCACCGGGCGTGCCGGTTCGGACCGGGAGTCAGAATGCCGCATACAGATGGTCATAGGTGGGGCCCGATCTCCGAGCGGGCGCTGAAATTGGTTTCAGAGCAGGCAACAAGAGAACCCGCTCGGAGAGCGGGTCCCACCGGGTGCGCAGATCCGACGGACGAGTCGGCACCTGACGTTTGTTGCGTCCGCCTCATTCCGCTTGCGGTCGGATTCGCGTTGCGGGCAGGATCGCGCCGCACCCCGCCCTGCCATGACCGTCCCTCCTTCGCGGCCTGAACTCCCTCCCCGGGTTGCTCCCGACAGCCGGCGCGGATTTCTCAAGACCTCGGCGGCGGCGCTGGCCGGCCTGATGCTCGGCGGCCGGCGATTGCTGGCCGCCGCCACGCCGGACGACCGGCTGCGGTTCGGCCTGATCACCGACATCCATTATGGCGACGCCCCGCCCCGCGACGGCCGCTTCTACCGCGAGTCGCTCGGCAAGGTGCGCGAAGCCGTGGCGCGTTTCCGCACCGAGCACGTGCGCTTCGTCGCGGAACTCGGCGACCTGCTCAAGGACACCCCGGCGACCGACCACGAATCGGCGGCGGCCTCCCTCGCCGAACTCGACGCCATCGAGCACGAACTCCAGCGCTTCGGCGGGCCGGTCTACCACGTGCTGGGCAACCACGACCTCGACAACCTCTCGAAGGCGCAGGTGCTGGCGCATCTCACCAACGCCGGCATTTCACCCGGGCAACCTCACTACGGCTTCGCGGCTGCCGACCTCCGGTTCCTGGTCCTCGACGAGGAGTTCCGCCACGACGGCCGGCCCTACGACCACGGCAACTACGACTGGCGCGAATACACTGTGCCGCCCCCGGAGATGGATTGGCTGCGCCGCGAGCTCGCGGCCGACGCCCGCCCGGTGTTCGTCCTGACGCACCAGCCCCTGGACGGCCGCGAAGTGCCGGCCCGCGACAACCGGGCGGAAGTGCGCGCAGCCCTGGAATCATCCGGCCGGGTGCTGGCCGTCTTCCAGGGACACCACCACCCGGGCGGCTACTCCTTCGTCAACGGCATCCACTACTACACGCTCCGGGCGGTGGTGGAGGGATCCGGGCCGGAGAACAACTCGTACGCGATCGTGGAGGTGCACGCCGACCTCGGCCTCACGGTCCGCGGTTTCCGGCGCGCGGTGAGCATGGAGCTTCCCCTGCACGCGTCCGGGCGGCGGATCTGAGTCGGCGCGGCGGACGACCGCGCCCTGCAACGGAAGATCCCTGATTGTGCCGTGCGGCGCAGCTCGCCGTGAGCCGGTCGAATCGCCTGGATACCGCCAGGTCCGGCGATTCCAGGCGCATTTCAGGGGAAATCCGATGTCCGGCGGCGCCTCAATCGTCCAGCATCCGGCGGAATTCCGTCTCGTCGATCACCGTCACGCCGAGCCCCTTCGCCTTCGCCAGCTTCGATCCGGCTTCCTCGCCGGCGAGCACGTAGCTCGTCTTCCGGCTGACCGTGCCGCTCACCCGCCCGCCGGCGGCCTCGATCATCTCCGTGGCCTCCTCGCGGGTCAGATTCGGCAGCGTCCCGGTCAGCACGAAGTTCTTCCCCGCCAGCGGGGCCGCTCCGGCCGCGGGGCGCGCCGGGGCCGTCGGGACGATGCCGTGCGCCAGCAACTGGCTCACCAGGGTGCGATTTCGCGGCTGGTTGAAATGCGCCAGGATTGCGTCCGCCATCGTCTCGCCGATGCCCTCGATTGTCAGCAGGTCGTCGTGCCGCGCCTCGGCCAGCGCCTCGAGGCTGCCGAATTTCTGGGCCAGCACCTTCGCCGCCGACGAACCGACGTGCGTGATCCCGAGGCCGTTGA
>JBJKRV010000441.1:0-7132 GCA_046704465.1 Opitutaceae bacterium
CCCCATCGTCTGGCAACGCCTTGACTCAACGGGAACAAGGTAGGAAATTCTTACCATGACTAGCACGGTAACAGTCAAAGGCCAAACCGTTGTTCCCAAGGCCCTCCGCAAACGTTTTGGCATCAAGCCCGGAACGACCCTTGATTGGCGCTCGGACGGCGATTCCATCCGCGTCGTCAAGCTCGCCTCTCCGACAGTAGGCGGCGGGTTCCTGAACGCTCTGCGCCGGCTGGGACGCGTTCCGGCTGCGCCGCGTGATCGACGGCCGGTTCAGGCGCCATGAGATTCCTTCTGGACACCAACGTCATCTCGGAGGTGGGCAAAACGCGCCCGAACCCGAAGGTTTTGAATTGGCTGCTGGAACACGAAAGCGCTTGTGCCGTCCCCAGCATCGTGGTCGCCGAACGGTACCAAGGCGCGTTCGCCGCCGATTCTCCACGCCGGGAACGGCTGCTGGCGGAGATTGATGCGTTTTTGCAGGCGGCAGGCGAACGCCTGCTGCCCTTTGATGCCCTCGCGGCCCAAGCATGGGGTCAGTACGTTTCCCGTCCTACGCTCCGAAGAAGTCCACGCTCGTACCCTGATACCCAGATCGCCGCGATCGCTATCAGCCGTGATCTCACGGTCGTCACAAGAAATGTCGGGGATTTCCCGGAGGTTAGTTCCCTGAATCCGTTTGAGTCGTAACCAACCGGCGATGCCCGACGGCAGGCAACACGATCTTCGCTTCTCGGGCCGGCGCTTGGTGGAGGATCTGCCAGATCTTTCCGGGCCTCACCCCAAAGGTGGCGTCTAGAATCCCGGCGGAAATCTTGGCACTTTCGCCTCACTGATCGGGCTCGTCTGGTCTCAAAATTCTCTGCTCGATCGCCATCGGCTCGCCGGCCCGCCGCGTGAAATTCAGCGTTCGCAGGCCGCCGCAAGGGTTTCGATCCGGCGGCCCACAATGACGTGGAACTGGCCAGTCTCTTCGGCGGCCTTGCCCTGGCCAACGCGGGTCTTGGGGCCGTGCGTGCCTTGGCCGGCCCGGTCGGCGGCCGGCGGGTCGGTGCCGGTGAGATCACCGCGGTCATCTGGACACTGGCATCAAGGAAGCGGACCCAGAGGCGATCGGTGGTTACCGTTGGGCTGCCTCCGGCCGCTGCCGGCGCCACTCCCGGGGGCTTTTGCCCGTATGCCGCCGGAACCGCAGGGCAAAATAGAAGGGATTATCAAACCCTGACAGCCGCGCCACCGCGGCAATCGGCTCCTGAGTGAAGGCCAGCATCTTGCGCGCCTGCTGCATGCGCTGCAACTCGAGGTAACGCTGAGGGGTCTCGCCGACCTCGGCCCGGAAAAGGTGGGAAAAGCGCGAGGGCGACAGGCTGACGTGCGCAGCCAGGTGCGGGATCGAAAGCGGCTCAGCCAGATGAGCGCAGATGTGATCGAGCGCACGGCGGATGCGGTCATCAACAGCGCCTTGGGCGGACCGGGGGTTGATGCTGTCGCACCAGTGCAGCACCTCCTCCAGGGCATTGGCAGCGAGTGCCTCGCGACGGCGATGGGCGGAGGCTCCGAGCCGCACGAGGTCGCCAAAGCGACGTTCGATGTGTTGGCGGTGCTCGGTGCCGCGCAGATCGAGAAGCAGATGCCCCGGGCCAATCTCCGGCCATTCCAGCCATTCCAGCCAATCCGCCCGTGGAATGAAATGCACCCAGCGCAGGCGCCAGCGGCGCGCCTCCGGTGCCGTCCGGTAATCATGCGGCGTGTGCGGACGCAGCGCGACGAGATTGCCGGCGGTTGCCACGTGCATCCCGGAGGAGTGGCCGAAGCGGCCGGCACCACCCAGGGTGAGAATGAGAAGCCAGTCGTCGGTGCCCCGGGCCCGCCAGGTGGCGTAGCTCGGGCCCATATCAAACTCTCCGGCGCTCAGCTGGCCGGCTTGGGGCGACGGGGTGTCGAGGCGATGACTCATCGCAAAAGCAGGATATTATAGGTATTCAGCCGCGCCATTCATTTATACACCTCGGCTGACATGCTAGCATATTCGTCATGGTAGCCACGCCTGTCCCCGCACTGGACCCCGCGGCCCTCAAGACCCAATTCGCCACCTCGGGCTTTTGCCTGGTCCGGGCCCTGTTCTCGGCGGAAGAAATCGAGGAGATCCGCGCTCTTTTCTCCCGGATGCACGCCGAGGGCGTGCCGGGACACTACGAGCCGGGCACGGCATGCGACGGGGTGTCGGATCCGCTCGATCCCTTGTACCGCTTCCCACGCGTGATGCACCCGCACCGGTTCGATGCGCGGGCCCGGCATTACCTGCTGCATCCGCGGATTCGGGAAGTGCTGAACGCGCTTCTGGGCGAAGAGCCCCTCGCGGCGCAGAGCATGTACTATTTCAAGCCGCCGGGGTCGCGGGGGCAGGCGCTGCACCAGGACCAGTTCTATCTGCTCGTGGAGCCGGGGACCTGTTGCGCCGCCTGGATCGCCGTCGATGACTGCGACGCCGAAAACGGCGCCATGAGGGTCGTGCCACAGGGCGGCGCTGATGAAGTCGTGTGTCCCCAGGCGTCGAATCGACGGGTGTCGTTTTCGGCGCACTACGTGTCGCCCCCGAAAGGACGAAAGGCCGTGCTGCAGGTGATGAAGGCCGGCGATGCGCTGTTCTTCAACGGCAGCCTCATCCACGGCTCGGGCCCCAACCGGTCCCGGACTCGCTTTCGGCGTGCGTTCATCGGGCATTACACCGGCGCATCGGTGCAGCGGATCTCCCAGTTCTATCTGCCCTTGGTGCGCATGGACGGCTCGGACCATGAAGTGGAGGCGAATCGGAGCGGCGGACCCTGCGGCCCGGGCTGGGCGGGCGCCGTGCACTGACCGGCGGTAATCTTCGACCGCTTCGATCAGGCACACATGAGGAAGTCGCGTCCCTCGTCATAGCCCTTTCGGGCGAGCTCGGCGCGGATCAACTCCCGCGCCCCCAGCTTGGCCACATAGCCAAGGACAAACGCCTGACGGGCTCCGGGCAGGTCCGTCGGGGCCAGCACGGGCCGGCCGCCCAGTTTGCGACCGGTCTTCTTCGGATCGATGTCGATGTAGCCATCAATCTCCAGTCCGTGCGCCTCCAGGTGCGCGGCGTTCTTTCGCGTCGGACGCCCCGCACCCCACACCAGGAGCGCCCGTCCCCGTTGGATCGGCGCGACCGTCTGCGCCACGTAAGCCGCCTTCACGGCGAAAAACGCCTCCGATCGATACCGCAGGTCGCGGCGGGACAGGCGTTCGGGCGGATCGGCCCAGGTGAGCAGGACCTCGGGAACTTTGGCCATCCGCACCCCGGCCGCGGCCCAGCGCAGCCACAGCTCATAATCCTCGGGGAAGTCGCCCTCGCGGTATCCGCCGTGCCGTTCCACCAGGTCCCGACGAAACATGACCGAGGGATGGGCAAACGGCGATTCGATGAACCGGTTGAGCGCAATCTGCCCGGGCGTCACCAGCGAATTCAGCCACGCCACATGCCGCCCGTAGCCCGCCTGGGCGACCGCGTCGCCTCCGTGGGCAACCAGGCATCCGACGAGACCAGTCTCCGGGTGAGTATCCAGGTGACCGGCCTGCTTACGCAGCCGTTCGGGCTCGCACGCATCGTCCGCATCCATCCGCGCCACCAAACAGCCTCGGGCGACGGCCAAACCGTCGTTCAGCGCCGCCACCAGACCTTCGTGCGGCCGATGCCGGACCCGGATCCGCCGGTCGCCGCGCGCCAGCTCGTCCAGGATGGAGCCGGTGGCGTCCGTGGAACCGTCATCGACGGCGACCAGCTCCCAGTCTTCCCGCGTCTGCCGCTGCACGCTCGCCACCGCCCGGCCGATGGTCGCCGCTGCATTGCAGGCGGGCAACAGGACTGAAATCGTCGGCGCGGATCCGGCCACGCCGGCATTGAGACCGGCCCCGAGGCGCGGAGCCAGTCCCAATCGTCCGCGCCCGGCGGACTCACTTCGTCTCGATCACGCCCTCCGCTTCGAGCTTCGCGACCTTCGGTTGGATGACCAGGGCGCAGTAGGCCCGGTCCGGATGCTTCGCGAAGTAATCCTGATGGTAGGCTTCCGCCGGCCAGAATTTCTTCAGCGGCACGATCTGGGTCACGATCGGCTTCGAGAAGGCCGCCTGCGCCTCCGCCATGGACTTTTCGGCGGCGGCCTTCTGCGCCTCATTCTCGTACAGGATGATCGACCGGTACTGCGTGCCCGTGTCGGGTCCCTGGCGGTCGAGCGTCGTCGGATCATGGGAGGCCCAGAACACGGCGAGCAGATGCGTGTAGGAAGTCTTCGCGGGATCAAAGCCGATCCGCACAACTTCCGCATGGCCCGTCGTGTCGGTGCAGACCTCCTCGTAGGTGGGATTGGCGGTATGGCCGCCGGCATAGCCGCAGGTGACGGACGTAACGCCGGGCACCCGGTCGAACACCGCCTGCATGCACCAGAAGCATCCGCCTCCGAGCACTGCATACTCTGTCTTGGTTTCCATGGGTTTGGTCTCCGCGGCCCGGGCCGTCGTGACTCCGGCAAAGGCCAGCACCGTCAGCGCCACCAGTAAGGGTTTCATTGCCTGTGGGAGACGGAATCCACCTCCGGCATTCCCGCAAGCGCCGGCCTTCTCATTCGGCCGGGGGTCCGGGGGCGGCGCCGCCCGTGATCTCGGCCCAGGCCAGACGGTATTCATCCCGGTCATGCTTCGAGAAGCAGACAAAAGTCACCGTCTTCGGGAAGTGGTGCTGCATCAGAAAGGTGTGGGTGGTTCGCAGGGCCACCCGGCAGGCCAGGGCGATCGGATAGCCGTAGATCCCGGTGCTGATCGAGGGAAAGGCGATCGCGGCGAAATGCCGCTCGGACGCGAGCTTCAAGGCTGAAAGGTAGCATGAGGCCAGCAGATCCGCCTCCCCCGCGGCCCCTCCCCGCCAGATCGGGCCCACTGTGTGGATCACGTGATCGGCCGGCAGCCGGTAGCCCCGCGTGAGCTTTGCCTGGCCGGTCGGGCATCCGCCCAGCTGCTGGCATTCGGCCAGCAACTCCGGCCCGGCGGCGCGGTGGATCGCCCCATCCACGCCGCCACCGCCCAACAGGGACTCGTTGGCGGCATTCACAATGGCATCGACCGCCAGGGACGTGATATCGGCCTGCACGATGACAATCGAATTGGGCATGAGTTCTGTGTACTGAAATTCCCCTCGCCTGACAATGGCCGGAATGATGCCGCTGAGAAGATTGCGGATGCCGGCTGGTCGCGCCCCCGCCCCCCCTGGAGATCACCGGCGCCTCCGGCGGTTGACTCGGCGCGGCTTCGGTCCACAAGTGGGCTCAACCCCCACCCCTCATGAAAAAGGCCCTCGTCGAATTCATCGGAACGTTCTTTCTCGTCTTCACCGTCGGTGCCTCGGTGCGCGCCGGAGCACCGCTCGCCCCGCTGGCGATCGGCGCCGTGCTCATGGTGATGATCTTTGCCGGCGGGCATATCTCCGGCGGCCATTTCAATCCGGCGGTCACGCTCTCGGTCTGGTTGCGAGGCAAGTGCCCGTCGCGTGACGTCCTGCCCTATTGGATCGCGCAGCTCCTCGCCGGCACCCTCGCGGCCCTGGCGGTGATCGCCGTGGTCGGGAAGGACCCGCACGCCCCCGTCCTCTTCGGCACCAAGGCGTCGCTGTTGGTGGAGTTCCTGTTCACCTTTGCGCTCTGCTGGGTGGTGTTGAACACGGCGACCGCCTCGGGCACCGCGGGCAACTCCTTCTATGGGCTGGCGATCGGCTTCACCGTCCTGGTCGGCGCCATCGCGGTCGGAAACATCTCCGGCGGCGCCTTCAATCCGTCAGTCGGCCTGGGCATCTTCCTGGTCGGCCTGGTCAACTTCCACCAGCTCCTCGTCTATCTCGTGGCTGACCTTGTCGGCGGCGCCGTGGCCGCGGTGGCCTTCAAGGTGGTCCACGCGCCAGGCGAATGAGCGTCCGGGGTCGGCGGCCGGATGCCGGACTGCGGCCTTGACAGCCGCCGCCGGATCGCGCTCTCTCACCATCCACTCATGATTCCCTCCGGTACGGCGTTTCGTCCCTGCTTCGGCCTCGTCCTCGTGGTCGTCGTTGTCGTCACGCTCTTCCGCGCGCCGCGAGGGTTCTGATCGCCAGAAAACTTTGCCCCCTCCGGTGCCGCACCGGAGGGGGCTTTTTTTTGGCCTTCCCGGTTCCCGGTCCCGCCGCGGGCTCCCCACAACCCAACCAAATGAAGACCACCGGAGCCGAACTCCTCTGCACGCTGCTCGAACGCCAGGGCGTGCGCACCGTCGCCGGAATTCCCGGCGGCGCCAACCTGCCGCTGTACGACGCCCTCCACCGCGGCCCCATCCGCCATGTTCTCGCCCGCCACGAGCAGGGAGCGGGCTTCATCGCCCAGGGCATGGCCCGCGTCACCGGACGGGCGGGCGTCTGCCTCGCCACCTCCGGCCCGGGGGCCACCAACCTGCTGACCGCGATCGCCGACGCCCGCCTCGATTCGGTTCCGCTGGTCGCCATCACCGGCCAGGTGCCGCAGGCGTTCATCGGCACCGACGCCTTCCAGGAAGTCGACACCTACGGACTGACGCTGCCGGTGACCAAGCACAACTTTCTGGCGCGCCATCCCGCGGAGCTGCTCGAAATGGTGCCGCTGGCCTTCCAGCTCGCCGAATCGGGCCGCCCCGGTCCGGTTGCCATCGACCTGCCCAAGGACGTCCAAAAGGCCGCGATCGAGGTGAGCGCCCTGCCGCCGCCGTCCCGTCCGACGCGCCCGCCGCCCTGCCCCGAAGCGCACCTCGACGCCCTGGCCCGGCTCCTGGCTTCGGCCCGCCGTCCGGTTCTCTATCTGGGCGGCGGCGTGATCACCGCCGGAGCAGCGGATCTGGCCGGCGCCGTGGCCCACCGGATTTCGGCGCCCACCGTCTGCACGCTGATGGCGCTGGGGGCGATGCCGCCCGCCGATCCACTCTTCATGGGCATGCTCGGCATGCATGCAGCCCGCGGCACCAATTTCCTCCTGGAGGAGGCCGACGTGCTGGTTGCGGTCGGGGCCCGTTTCGACGACCGGGCCACCGGCAAGGCGGCGGAATTCTGCCCCCACGCCACCATCGCGCACAT
>JBJKRV010000442.1:0-3892 GCA_046704465.1 Opitutaceae bacterium
GCGCCCCGACTGACTCGTCCGACGATTTCGGCACTTGCGCGCCCCGGGCAAATCCCGCAACGTGCCCGTTCTGTTTTTGGCGCGGTAGCCAAGTGGTAAGGCCGGGCTCTGCAAAAGCCCTATGCGCCGGTTCGATTCCGGCCCGCGCCTCCACCTTTCCCGATGGGAAAGGTGCCCTCCGTAGCCTGAAAGGCGAAGGAGGGCTCATCCTCCGAGCGCATCAGGTCCTCCGTAGGCCCGGCGAAGGACGGCAATTCGCCCAGCGGCCGCATCCAGCTTCACGTTCCACCAGGACCCCTCCTTGGTGACGTACTTCGCGCAGCAGTCTGCCACGTCATCACAGCTGTTCACCGGCTCGATGCGCGCCCGGCCGTAGCGGTCAAACCAGGTCCTCCAGGTCTCCCGCCGCGACTGGTTCAGGCAGTCCTCCACAGTACATCAGAAGATGATGACCATGCGCGGTCGGACATCGCCACGCCACCCACCTACCAAATTTTGAGTATCTAGAAGCCTTGTCGACGTTTCGGAGACGTTCAGACTGAAGTCCGAAGGCGAAGCCATACGTCCAGCATCAACACGTACCGGCATCCTCGTTACTGTCGATTCCGGTATCATTCAGCAGAATCGGCCCATGAAATTGCGATCGGCGGGTCCGCGCCTTGTCCGCGGCTTTCCTTGATGGCAGGCAGGCCTCAAGCCTGGCCGGTCGCAACCTTACGCTCCCAGTGATTCTGCGACGCCAATCCTCCAGCCAACAGGTGCATCATGCCCACTCCCGGACAGGAACTAGCCAGTATTGATTTTGCCTCCATGCTCGGAGGCCCACTCATTGCCTGCGTCAACGCCCAAGCACAGGCGGCGATGTCCAGCGTCAACTTCATCAAGGAAGTCGGCTTCAAGAAGGCGGCCACCCCGGGCGCTGCGGGAACTGACACGTCGACCAGCGACCCCATCTACGTCGTCTTCAAATATCCGAAGGAAATCAGCCCCTATCAGCCGGCGGTCAAGGCGGACGCCACGGCCAACCCGCCGGTGGCGGCCCAACCGGCCGTTGCCGCCGTCTACGAGACGCAGCAACTTCAGGTTCCGATCCTCACGATGCTGCCGATTCCCTTCCTCCGCATCGAGGAGGCGACGGTCGATTTCAACGCGAAGATCAACTCGGTCGAATACACAAAGACCGACTCCACCCTGAAGGTCGATGCCTCGCTGGAAGCGAGCGCGGGCTGGCTCTGGGGCTCGGCAAAACTGAAGGTGTCGACCTCCTACCAGAAATCGACGCAGTCCGGCAACGAGGTGAACCGAACCTATTCGATGGCGGTCCACATTCGGGCCGTGCAGGACGAGATGCCCGCCGGGATGGACAAGGTCCTGAGCATCCTGGAAAACGCGATCAGTTCCACGCCGGCGCCGTCCAATCCGTGACGCGCCCCAATCTGCGGATCTAGAGCCATGCCCAACCTCGGAGACTACCTGGGGCTGCTCGTTTCGGAGGCGACGATCGGGCGGATGCAGGCCGACCTGGAGGCCATCCGCATCGCCGATCTCTATGCGAGCCATCCGCTCCTAAAACACATGCCGGTACCGCGCTTTCGGGTGCCCGACATTGAACTCGATGTCCCGGTTGTCATCGACCAGGTGGAAAATGCCGCCTCTCCCCAACTGCCAAGGGGCGGCCTGGCTGCGGCCGCTGCCAAGGACGCCATGGCGAAAGCCATGGCGTCCACTTTCGCGAAAAACCAGATCGAGCTGACCCCGCAATTGCGGGACAAGGTCCTGACCTCCCTTGAGCAGCGCGCCAGCTCCGGAGTCGGCGCGCAACCCTTCGCGCCGGACGTTACCAAGCTGGCCCAGGATCTCGCGGCTGAAGCCGCGAATGCGGCGCTGCCCCTGCCGGCGGCAACGAAGAAGGCCGCGGGCGGCGCGGTCCGGTTGACCGACGAAGCGGCGCGCAAACGCGACACCCTCCAGTCGGACCTGGCAAATGCCGCCGCGCTCGAGTTCCTGCGCGTGCGCGAGCCGCCGCCGCGCCTGAACACGCTGGTCACCAGCCAGGACGTCCGCAATGCGGGCGCCAACGTCGTGCGCATCAAGCTCAGGATCACCGAACAATCGGTTGAATGGACCAATACCGACGCCGAGGACAAGACCTCATCCAAACTCGTTCCGGAGTGATGCCTGAATGCTGCGGCTTCTAAACGTAGAAGAGATTTCCGGGCTGATGCTGAAAGTCCCTGAACTGGTGGACGCCCACCAGCGCAAGGATCCCCTTTTTTCCGACAAGGCCGCCGCCTGGCTGTCGAGCGTCGAAGTCGCGCTGACCAGCAACCGCTTGGGCGAAGCCGCGCGCGTTGCCGGCCTGCGGGGAATGATCATCTCCGCCCGACAGGGCACGATTCCGGGAACGGCGACGGGACCGGTCGGCCAGAGTCGCCGCAAGGCCACTGCCGGGGTAGCGGCTGATGCTTTGCGCCAGGCATCCGATTTGCTCGCCGGGATTCTCCAGCCCGACCAGAAGCGCCTCACAGACTGTGCGACGCTTATGCGCCAAGTGATCGCCGTGGCGAGGTATCACAAAATCATTGTTCAGAAGGATCCTGCGATGAGCCTGAGCGACCATCTCCAACTGACCTGGCGGCTGATGTTGGCGAGCCCTCAGACCGCCGCCGGCTGCGTGCAAATTCAGGGTCTAGCCAGCGCGCAGGAGATTTTAATCCTTCTTGATCGCGCCTTGGCGGCGCAGTGATTTCTCCCGAAGAGAGGTGCTGATCCCGATCGGGCATTCGGTGCGGGATCACCGCTTCGCCCGTGGGCGCAGCACCACTGGCGGCTTTCCTCCCGCCGCACGCGCTTTGATCGCCATGTTATCCCTTAGGTCCGGATGATTTTTTCAGGCGCTTCCGGATCAGGTGCGTCACGGTTGCCGCCGCGAGCAGCAGGCTCACGCCGATGAAGGCCAGGCCTCCCTTCCCGTGGCTGAGCGAGGCGCCGAAGGCGACCAATCCCACGGCGTAGATCATGGCGATCAGCCAGGAGACCCACAGGTAGGTCCGGAACGACACGTCGGCGAGTCCGAGCAGGTAGCTCTGCAGGAAGAACGGCGGGCCGAACGTCACCCGGGTGATAAAGACCACCTCCAGCTCCTCCTCCGCGCTGAACCGGGGAATCGTGTAGCCGTACCTTGCCACCAGACGGTGGGCCCACGGGCGCACGGCAAAGCGCGCCAGCCAGTAGGTGAAGGCGAGGTTGACGGCCACCGCGAATCCATAGGCCGACAGCACGCCCCACAGCCCCAGCCGGGCCTCAAACGTCGGCCCCACCAGCAGGGCGAACGGGGACAACGGCATTCCAAACGCCGGCAACACCGCCACCGCGGCAAAGAACGGCCAGGGGCCGATTCTCCCGGTCAGCGCGGCGGCTTCCCGCGCCAGGGCGGCAGGATGCACCCCGCGCCACATGAGTCCGCCCACAATCAGCAGTCCCACGAGCAGAATCGAGGCCTTGATGATCAGGCCCTTTTTCACGGCGGCTCCACTCGGCGGCATGGCCAAAGCTGACGAACGCAGCGCCTCGGGGTCAATCCCCGGAACTCCGGACACCAAACGGAACGGGGCCGCCGCGGGCCAGCAGCCGCCAATCATGCGCGGTACCACCTGAAGGTCGGCCGTTGTCGCGGTGGCATCGCGACGAAAATCGGCGCGGGCCGCACCGCCAGGGTCCGTGCCTCGCCCGGAACCGTTCGAGGCGGCAAACCGCGTCTTCCCCAGGATTCACGCCAGCCGCGTTCGGGAAAATGGCGGGTCCGGCTCAAGCGGCTTGTCAGCGCTTCTGCGTAGTGTACACTTCGAAGCCGTGAAATGCCTCCTTCCTCCAGTAAGGAGCAGACCGGAGA
>JBJKRV010000443.1:0-2617 GCA_046704465.1 Opitutaceae bacterium
CCAGACGCAGGTCATCTGACCCGGCGGTTGCCAGTAACAGGCATGGTTCCATGAGCTCCCCTCGCCGCCAAACAACGGCATGGCGACGGAACCGTGCGTCTGCCAGTAACGCGCCGCGGCATTCAGGGTCGCCTCGTCGCTGTTCACCATCGGCACGAGGGAAAGACCGATGCTGTGAATCAGCACGAACACGATGCTCGCGATGATCGCCGCCTGAACGGCCTTGCCCGCATGCGCTCCGGCCGGCGCGTTCATGTCCCGCTGGGTTCGCCGCTATCCGACCGGAGGCATCAGGCGGCCCCCCGAAGCGAGTCGTTCCGCGGCGCCAGGTCACAGTACTGGAACCGGCCTTCGCGCCGGACGCAGCCGCCCACCTCGACCGCGATCGGCTCCCGGAAGAGCGGCCCGGCCACCACGCAGGTGTGAAACTCCCCGCGCTCGCCGCACGGATCGACCGTCGCCGGCAGCTCGGCCAACAGCGCCGAATCGTATCGCCGCCCGGCGAACTCCGCTCCCAGTTGCGTGGTGTCGACGCACGTCAGGTAGGCCTCGTACCCCGCGTCGACAAAATGTGCGCCAAGGCGGGCGGTGTCCCGGCCCCAGAGGGGATAGACGGGACGCAGGCCAAGGCGCGCCAGCTGCGCATCGCGATAACGGCGGATGTCCTCCAGGAAAAGGTCGCCGTAGGCCACCAACTCGAAGCGGCCGAGATTTGCCGCCGCCTCGGACAGCGCCGCCGCCCATGCCGCCTCGTAGGCGGGGTTGTCGCATGGCACCGGGAGCTGCGCCTCGACGAGCGGCAGGCCCAGCGCCGCCACTTGGGCGTGCAGGATCGACCGGCGGATGCCGTGCACGCTCACCCGGTCGTACTGACGGTTCACCGCTGTGACACACCCGATCACCGTCACACCCGGATCGGCCCGCAATGCCTCCAGGGCCAGGGTGCTGTCTTTGCCCCCGCTCCAGGCGAGGAGGACCGGACGTGGATTTTCCATGGTACGCGCTGATCTAGTGCAGCCGTGCGCCGGGAATCAAGGCGGAGCGTCCAACGGGCACCATCATCGTCGATTGCGACGGAAGATTTCCCGGCCCGCCGCCAGCGATCCTAGAGAAAGGCGGCGAGGAGCGAGGCCGGCACCAGGCGCGGCCGCTCGTGGTCGGGCAGCGACGACAGCAGCGTGAAGTCGTCGTAATCGAACCCCGGCCCGACCGAGCAACCCACCAGCGTGTAGGCGCCGCTCGAACGCGCGGCCTGCCAGTGCCCGGCCGGAACCACCTGGTGCGGGGCGGCGGTGCCGGAAAGCGGACCCAGGAGCGACGTTCGCACGACGCCGGTATCGGGCGGCGCGGCGAAAAGTTCGAGCGGGTAGCCCTCGTACCAGTGCCAGGCTTCGTCCGAGGCGACGCGATGCCAGCGGCTGACGCCGCCCGCGACGAGGAGAAAGTAGATGACGGTCAGGGCCGGGCGGGCCCCGCGCCCGTCGCCGGGCGTGACCACGAGCGACGAGCGAAACATCTGGACGAAGTGGCCGCCCTCGGGGTGCGGTTCGAGCCGGAGCAGGCTGATCAGTTCGCTGGCTCGCGGATGCATGCGGGAAGATTCGACGACCCGATCCTAATGCTCGGGCAATTCCGATTGCCACTTCCAATGCCACGGCTCGTACGCCACCCCGTGCGGATTCGATCTCGGGTAGGAGAGACGGAATCCATACTCGTGCGCGTGGTCCCGCAGCCAGCCGAACTCCCGCGTCCCTTCGAACTCCTCGGTGAGGTGCGCACAATCCGGCGATCCCAGGTCGATCGCCCGGCCCGTGTGATGCTCGCTGTGTCCTGGGTACGCCACGCTTTGAAGAATTTCTTCCATCGACCACCCCGCTTGGAGCTTCTCGCTCACGATCGCTTCCTGGCGGTCCCGGCTGCGGAAACCGGAGATCAGCAAAAGACGGATCCTGGCCTTCTCGGCCGCGGAGCGCATCGCCCGCCACGCCCTGGCCGCGTCCGGCGACAATTGGCACTCACGCCCCAACGCGTCCGGACCCACGGTCACCAAGTCCTGCGCTTCACCCTGTCGGGGCATGCGCCTCTCGTAATCGTCCGGAGGCGGCGGCAGGACGGTGTTCATCGATGAGCCGAATGATTACGTCTCGCCGATGGCGGCGGCCACCATCAGGATCCCTCACCGGCGGGCGCTTGGCCGCCATTCGGTGCGCCCGGTTAGCCTTTCTTGATAAGTCGGTCATATTCTCGATGATTTCCGATCCAAAACCACACGAGGGTGTCTTCGACCTGAACGGCGAGGGCGCGAATTTCAGCATTCACCCGGGCCGACCAGAATCTGCCAACTTTCTTGAGGCGTAGGGAAGGATGAGACGGGTTGGCCTTCAGCAGGGCAAACTGTTTGTCAGCTTGGGTGCGCACGGAGGCGGGCAACGTCTCGTATTGCACCCAGAACCGCGACGAGGTGTGGTGGGTCACAGGGGACGCGTGCCGCCCCGGCGGTGCTCCCGTTCGGCTTCCTCTGCGACGGCGTCGAGCCGGCCCGCCTTCGCGTCCCGCTCAATGTCCCGGTCCCAGAGCCAGGCGCGAATCTCAGCGAGACCCTCTTCGGAGAGCTGCT
>JBJKRV010000444.1:0-7229 GCA_046704465.1 Opitutaceae bacterium
CGAGACCGTTTCCTTGCGCTTGCAAACCAAGCTCGGCTGCCAGAGCGGCACCGGCACCCGACGCAGACAGTTTGATGAATTCGCGACGGTTCATGGCGGCAGCTTTGTCACGCCGACCGACGCACTCAAGTCGCCCGGCGTGAGCAAAATCAAAGTGGGACGCGGACTCTCTTTACCGTTACTCGAGCACCGCTTCCACCGTCTCTAGTCGTGTGACAACTGTCGCCCGTTCGAATTGCAGGTTGCTGACTGGATGGACCTTGTCCAACAGCCTCCACTGCCTGCGTCCCGGCGGCGACGGCGGAACAAACGCAGACAATCCTCGGACTATTTTATCGTGAAAACTCAGCTTCCAATCCTTTTGTCGCTCGGGCTCGCGCTGGCTTGCGGCGGATGCGTCGGCACGGGCCCCAACACCCAGCAGGGGGCGGTGGCGGGCGGTGCCTTGGGCGCCCTTGCCGGCGCCATTATCGGGAACAACAGCCGCAGCCATGATGCGTTGGCCGGAGCCGTGATCGGCGGGGCCGCGGGTGCGATTGCCGGTGGCACGATCGGCAACAGCATCGATCACCAGCTTGGCACCATTTATCCGTCCGAACAGGCGGCCACCACCGACATGGTGGTGCGCCGGCCGCCGCCACCTCCACCCGCGCCGGCAGAGGTGATTCTGGTGCAGCCCGCGCCCGACATGGTATGGATCCGCGGCTGTTGGGATTTCGGCCCGCAGGGCTACGTCTGGGTGCCGGGCCACTGGGTGCGTCCGCCCCCTTACCGCCGGTACATCGCTCCACACTGGCGCCGCCGCGGCCACGTGTACGTCTACATCCGCGGTTACTGGCATTGAACCGCCGGCCAACGGGACGCGGCGGGATCGGGTGGACCAGCGCCGGCTGAACGCTGGTAGTTGACGTGCGGTGGAATGCGGCAAAGGGTGATTCCCATGTCGCCAGGTCGGACGTTGATGGTGGTGGGCGCCCTGCTCTTTGTGGTTGGCGGCGTATGGTGGCTGCTCGAGCGTGCCGGTGGCCAGGGACAGGCCCTGTCGTGGATCGGGCGGCTGCCGGGGGATATCCGGATCGACCGGCCGAATTTCCGGTTCTACTTTCCGCTGACGACGTGCCTGCTGGCGAGTCTCGTGCTCACCGCGTTGTTCTGGCTGTTCAGGCGATAATGCCGAACGAGAGGAACCTTCCAGCTGGCGATTCAAATCCGGCCGCCCGCATCCGTTCCGCGGTGCTGGTGCCCGTGTTCCGGCGGGATGACGGAGACCTGAGAATCCTGGTGGTGCGGCGCGGAGCCCGGGGCATTCACGGCGGTCAGCTGGCATTTCCGGGAGGCAAATGTGAGCCCGGCGACCGGTCTCCGCTGGAGACGGCGCTGCGGGAGGCGGAGGAGGAGGTCGGTTTGGCGGCGGGTGAGGTGGAGGTGCTCGCGACGCTTCCCGTGATCGACACGCTGACCACGGGTTTTCTGATCCATCCGTTTCTTGCCCGGATCCGCCCGCCGCGCGGGTGGCGGTGCCAGGCGGAAGAGATCGTCGAGGTTTTCGAACTCCGCGTCCGCGACCTGAGTCGCCCGGAAATGCGGCGGGAGGAGACCGTCCAATTCCCCACCTGGCCACAGGCGATGCGCATCGCGTTCTACCAGGTGGGGGATCACCGGCTGTGGGGCGCGAGTTTTCGCATTTTGGAACCGCTGCTGCCCCGGTTACTCGCCGGCGAGTGGCCCGTTTGACCGTTGGCCGCCGGGCCGCCTCGAGGCAATCACTTGATCCCAACCTGCGTTTCCGCCGGCACCACGTAGCGCTGGAACCAGCGGAACAGCAGGACGACGGGCAGCGTGGCCAGCACCGAACAGGCGAGGATGTCGCCCCATTGAATGGGGGGCTGGGTGAACAAGCTGGCGAGGCTGATCTGGACGGTGCGCGTGTCCTCGCGGGTCGCGATCATCAAGGGCCAGAGGAAGTCTCCCCAATGGGTGAGGAGGTCGAGAAGCACGACCGTGGCCAGCGCCGGTTTGACCGACGGCAGCGCCACCCGCCAGAAGACCGTCCAGACGTTCGCGCCGTCGATCACCGCAGCTTCCTCGAGCTGTACCGGCAGGGAGAGAAAGTGCTGGCGCAGGAAGTAGATGTTAAAGGCGTTGGCGACGAACGGCAGGATCAGCCCGCCGAGCGCGGGGCCGAGTCCCCCGGTGAGGCCGAGGTCGCGGGCCGTGAAGAACAGGGGCACGGCGATCGCCTCCACGGGGAGGATGATGAGCATCACGACGACCGAGAACAGCACCTCGCGGCCGGGGAAATCGAGGCGGGCGAAGGCGTAGGCGGCCAGGGCATTGACGACGAGGCCAGCACCGGCGATCACCGCCACCTGGACAAATGAAACGAACAGCGCCTGCCCCAGGGCGGCGCGGCGCCAGGCCTCGGGATAATTGGCCAAGGTCCAGTTTCCCGGCGCGAGCCACGCGAGCCAGTGGGTCCCGAACACCGTTGCCTCGGTGTGAAACGAGGCGAGCACCATCCACAGCAGCGGCGACAGGAACAACGCCGCCACCGCCAGGCTTGCGGCCCACCGTCCGATTGTGGCGAGGCGTCTCATGACCGCTCCTCGCGTGCCGCGAGACGTTGCAGCACCGTCAGCAGTGCCACCCACGCCAGGAACAGCATGGCGGCGGCACAGGCCCGGCCCAGATCGCCGCTCAGGAAGGTCATGTCGAAGATCGACTGCACGAGCGACAGGGTGTGGTTTTCCGGCCCGCCGTGCGTCATCAGGTACGGTTGAACGAAGAGCCGGAAGGCGAAGATCGTCGTGATGGTGACCACGAAGATGGTCGTGTTGCGCAGCGCGGGAAGCACCACGTGGATGACCCGCTGGACCGGCCCGGCGCCGTCGATGCGGGCCGCTTCCAGTTGCTCCTGCGACACCGTCTGCAGGCCGGCGAGAAACACCATCATTTGCATGCCGACTCCCTGCCAGACCGACATGGCGGCGATGGCCGGCAGGGCCAGGTGCGGATCGGTCAGCCAGGCCTGGGGGGGCAGGCCGACGAGACGCAGGACGGCGTTGACCAGGCCCATGGTGGAACCCTGGGCCGGCTGGTAGAGCAGCGTCCAGACAATCGCCAGCACCGGCATCGACACGACCACCGGCACGAAGAAGGCGGTCCGCAGCCAGCGCCAGGCCGACTCCGGGCGGTTGACCCAGAGCGCCAACAGGAAGGCCACCACGGTTTGCACCGGCACCACCATGACGGCGAAGAGCGCCGTGTTGCCGAACGCCTGTCGAAAACGGGGATCAGACAGGAGACCGGAGTAGTTTTGCCAGCCGGTCAGGCGGTCGTGGCCGGGGAGGAACAGGTCGGCGTTTGTGACGCTCCAGTAACCGGCCCGCAGAAGGGGCCAGACCACAAAGACGGCAAGCAGCGCCAACGCCGGTGTCAGCAGCCAGATGGCGCGTCGACCGAAGGACTTTTGCCAGGGGCTCACGGCGTCCTCATTTCCGCCGCCGGATGGCGGTCGATCACGCGCTGGATCTCGTTTTGGGCGGTGCGGAGGCGCGTCGCGACATTGGCTCCGTGGGCGATGTCGCGAAGCGCCGCGGCGAACTGCTGGGTGAGCGTGGCGTAGAAGGGAGTGCGGGGCCGCGGTCGCGCCATGGTTTCGAGCTCGTAGCGAAAAAGGCTGTAGGGTGGTTTGGCGTACTCGGGAAAATCGGCGAACGCCGAGCGGCGGGCCGGCACGGCGCCGTTCGCGCGCACGATCGGATCCACGCCGGTCTTGCGGCCGGTCACCCAGTGAAGCCAGGCCGCCGCGCCGGCTGGATCGGTGGTGCGGGCCGACATGCCCCAGCACCAACTGCCGCATGGCGCCACGGGATGCCCGAGGCTGGGCAGGGGCATGGCGCCCAATCGTGCGCCTTTGGTGGCCAGGTGCAGACGCGCCACCCAATGGCCGTTCCAATCCATCGCCGTCCGGCCATGATCGAAGGGGTCGGGATCCACCGGATCGGTCTCGGCATATCCGCGCGTGAAGATCTGTTGCCAGGCGGTGAGGCTGCGGATGTTCGCCGGGCTCGCCAGCACGCCGCGCACGGTGCGTCCGTCGGCCGCGATCAGCCGGCCGCCGCCCGACCAGATGACCGGGCTGAAGGCATAGGTGAACCACTCGTCGGCACTCTCGTTCATGTGCATCGCCACCGGCTCGATGCCGGCGGCATGCAACCGTGCGCACGCCGCCATGAATTGGGCCCAGGTCCAGCCCTGGTCGCCAGGCGGGGGCGTCACCCCGGCACGGGCCAGCAGACTGCGGTCGTAGTACAGGACCATCGCGGAATCGAACGCGCCGAGGGCATAGAGGTGCCCGTCGATCGTGCCTTGGGCGATGATGGTGGGCAGGAAGTCCTTGAGCTCGGCGCTCGTGAACCAGGGATTCAGCGGCGCCAGCAGACCGGCGTCGACCAGACGGGCCACCAGCGGGCCGTCGAGATCGAACGCGTCAGGCAGGTCGCGGGCCGCCGCGGCGATCGCAAGTTTCTCCGTGTACTGGAAGTCCGGGAAAAAGGTGATGTCGACCCGCAGCCCGTCGGCGGCGTGGGCCGCATTGAAGGCGGCCACGATCCCGCGCATGGCGCGGTTTTCCGCCTCCTGGCCCTGATGGCACCAGACGCGGAGAACCGTCGCCGCCATCCCGCCGGATGCTCCGCAGCCGATCGTCAGGCCGATCGCGGCCAGCGCGTTGAGCCGGAGCCGGCGAACGAAAGGAATTCGGAGATGCGCGTGCACGGCTCGGAGGACTTCGATCCGGCGGCGGCCGGATGACGTCAGCGTTGACCGCCGGCAATGGCGGCGCAACGCCCAATCCGGTTTTGGCCACGGGAAAAGACCGCGCGGCGTGATTTACGAGGCGAAGACTCCCGCCGGCCGGCCGCGGTCACGACCGCACCACGAAATAGGGCTGCTGATCCAACTGCGGGCCGAGGCCCGGATGCATCCAGGCCCGCCCGGAGGATTCGACAATCTCAAAGTAGTATTCGAGGGGATAGGGGGAATCCGTATAGCCGGCCGGAATGGCGGCGACGGCGGTGGCTCCGGTCCGGATCATCGGGCGCGTCCGCCACGCTTCGGCCTGTTGCGTGTGCCGGAAGAGCAGCCGGATCTCGCGAACCGGGCGGTCATTCCCTCCGAGCTCCAGCGCGAGATTCACGGGCCGGCCGCGGTGGAACGAGGCCGGCGGAACATGGGTGGCAGCCTGGGTGGGACGGCTCGGGCGGCCGGTGACCTCCCGGATGAGCGCGGCCATGGTTTCTGCCGCGACTGGTCGCGGCTTGGCGGGAGCCGTCGCCTTCTCCATGAGGTCGATGTCGTGGTCGATGGCCGCGATGCGGTCCGCCCAGTCGCCGCGCTGATACCATTCGGGACCATAGGTCACGTCGCGCACATAGACCTTGGCGGTGGTTCCGGCCACGCCGACCCAGTGGGCCCGCGCCTGCCGGTAGGCCTTGATCGCCTCCGCGAGCGCGGTCCGGTCGCCGCTGCGCTCAAACAGGGCGTAGAGGACGCCGGCGCGCAGCTTGGCGCCAAAGAAGCGACCGAGGCCGATCTGCACGGCGACGTCGCAGGCGAAGCGGCGGAAGACGGGCGTCGAGCGATCGACGTCGGCCGCTTCGGTTTGCTTCAGGCTGTCCTCGGCCGTCCGGGCCAGGTCTTCCAGCCACTGGGCCACGTCGACCGGGGAGTATTTCGCGCCGACCTCACCGCGGACGAGTTCGCCGGCGAAGTCCTCGATGCGCGAAAACATCTGCGGGTCGATCGGACTGACGAACCCGAAGCGTTTGGGCTCCGGCGTGTCGAAGTAGGGCTCGGGGTGCGACGCGTCGACGATCGACATGTTCGCGTACATCTCGGGCCAGTAGAGGTTGTTGGCGGCCGAGGGGAGGTGGGCGGTCGTGAACAGGGGCAGGATGCGGCTGGCGTGCCCGAGGGCGGCTTCCGCCGCGGCCGCGGCCGGCCCGAAATCGCGGCGCATCTGGCGGCGCCAGACCTCCGGCCGGGCGGAGGGATTGTACGTCAACCGGCCGTAGAGGCGGTAGGTGTAGCGGTACTTTTCGAAATCGCCGCCCGGCGAGCGCCAGGCGTCGCTGACGTAGCCGTCGCGGCCGCCGGGCAGCCCCGAGCCCTTGCGGCCCTTGAAGGCGAGCGGATCGAACCACTCCCCGCCCTGGCAGCCGCAGAACCCAAAGGATCGCGAGTAACCGGCCGCGAACAGGGGGTCGCCCCAGAGCAGCACCCGCTGCGTCCCCGGCCAGACCCGGAAGACGATGTCGTAGGGGCGCCCTTCCTTGAGCAGGTCGCCGTAGCCATAGCGCAGGAAGCTGCGCGCCCCCTCGCTCTCCGCGAACAATCCCGGGCCCTTCTTTTGCTTCGGCAACTCGAGCGCGCGGATCGCCGCCTGCTGGTAGGGCAGCCCGAGGTGCTCGGCCCAGAGCTTGGGCGAGATCGTGATGGGCAGCCCGGTGCTCATGGCCGCGTTGATCGTGGGCTGGTCGATGCCCTTGGCGTGCATGTCGAGGCCGACGCGCCGGCCGCTGCGGACACAGCCGTCGAAGATCGTCCGCCACAGTCCGTAGCTGCCCTCCGGCACGCCGCTTTCCCCGTGAATGCGGAAGGTCACGCCGGTGATGTTGGGGCATTCCTTCAGGACGAGCGCGAGCGCGTCGCGGCAGTAGGACCCCTGCGTCCGCGGGGTCAGTCCCTCGATCACGTAGTTCGCATGCGGACTGTCGATCCACCGGTAGGCGTGCGTCCAGAGGCCGAGTTGGAAGTCCAGGCCGCGCGCCGCCGCCTCGTCGCTGATAAACCGGAGCATGGCCAGGTTGGCGTCGCGTTCGGCGTCCGGCAGCTTGACCGCGCGCACCTTGTAGCCGGGCACCGCGACCAGAAACGGGTAGGCGAAATAAAAATAGGTGTCGCGAAGCCCGACGGGCGAATCGTAGCCGAGGCCGAGGGCGAGGTTGACGCGGTTGAAGCGCCGCGCGGCCAGCAGCGAGAGATAGCGCTGCCAGAACTCGCGGTCGTTGTACCACGGCTTGTCCTCAAGCTCGCTGACGAACAGGCGCATCACGCTCCGGACGCGATTGGCCGGGCTCTCGGCGATCGCATCGACCGGGTGCAGCGGCGCCGTGGGATCGTCGGCGAGGCCGACCGCATCGGCGATCTCGGTGAGGGCGTATGAG
>JBJKRV010000445.1:0-2542 GCA_046704465.1 Opitutaceae bacterium
CGCCAGGTCGGCGATCTCATCCTCGACCCGACGCCCGCGCGCCGCGCCGCCTTCATCGAGCGGTTCTCCGCCGTGGCTACACCGGGCTTCGACCTCGACCGCCATCTCGTGCGCGTCGCCGTCGTCAACCAGACCACCCTGCTGACCAACGAGACCCTCGAGATCATCGACTATTTTCGTGCGGTCTACCGCCAACGCTACGGTGAAACGGACGGCGACGCCCATGTCGGCGGCAGCGGCAAGAAGGACACCCTCTGCTACGCCACGCAGGTGAACCAGGATGCACTCGCGCGGGCCCTGCAGGGCGACCTCGACGCGGCCTTCGTGATCGGGGGAACGAACAGCTCGAACACCTACCAGCTTTTCCGCCTGTGCGAACGCCGCATGGGGGCGCGGGCGTGCTTCATCCAATCCGAAAGCAACATTCTCGGTCCCGACGAGGTGGAGCATTTCGTGTTTCCGAGCCGCACCCCCGGCCAGCCCGGTGCCTTCGAGCGCCGGGCGTTTCCGCGCGGACACGACCCGCTGCGCGTGCTGATCACCGGCGGGGCCTCCTGTCCCGACGGGCTCATCCAGCAGGTCGTCACCCGGATCAACTCGTTTTTCCCCGCCGCCCGCCTGCGACGGATCGACGACGTCCTTTCGGACCTGCAGGCCGCCAATCCGGTCGATTGACGGCCGGAACCGCCGGGCCCCGTTGGGATCGGTCCCCTCTATACCGGCCCCGTGATCAATGGCACGAACCGCACCGGCCACAACTCCTGCCGGTGCAGAATCCCGCCGGGCTGTCGTTCCAGCAACACGAGAACCTGGTCGTCCGCGGGCCCCCCGAGCGGCAGGATGAGCCGACCTCCGTCCCCGAGTTGGGCCACCAGCGCATCCGGAACCTCCGCCGTGGCCGCCGTGACCATGATGGCATCGAACGGGGCGGCCTCGGGCCAGCCCTCGGTGCCATCGCCGGTGCGCACGCGGACGTTGTCGATGCCAAGGCGCGCGAGGCGCAAGGCGGCGGCGTCGGCAAGCGCCGGGATGCGTTCGACGGTGAAGACCTCCCGGACAATGGCCGCCAGCACCGCCGCCTGATACCCGGAGCCCGTGCCGATCTCAAGCACCCGATGGTCGGCCCTCAGTCCCAGCCGCTCGGTCATAAAGGCAACGACCGCCGGCTGGGAGATCGTCTGCCCGCAGGCGATCGGCAGCGCGCGGTCGTCATACGCGGACCGGCGCAGGTTTTCCGGCACGAATTCCTCCCTCGGCACGGAGTGCATGGCCCGCAGCACCTCCGGATCAGACACCTCCTGCAGGTGGAGGCGGCGACTCATGGTTTTGGCCGGATCAGGGTCCGGCGCCCGGTCAGAAACGCAGGGTGAATCCGCTCGTCACGCCGTAGGTCGAGCCCAGATCGATCTGGGCCGTGCGGCCTCCGAGCGTCTGGTCATAGCTGCCGCTCTGCTGGAAGGTCGCGCCCATGTAGAATCCGGTGCGTTCCGTGAGCCAATACTCGGCGTCGGCATCCGCATAATAGGCCGGCATCCACACCCGATGGGTGTCGGTCGTCGTGACGGAAAGGGGGTTGGCGAGGGTGTCCACACTGACCGACTCCTGCACGAGATAACGGGTGCCGATGTAGGCCAACGCCGCGCCGGCGCCGAGGCTGAATTTCAGCCGCTCCGTGAGCGGCACGCGGATCTCCGGCCCGAGGCGGAACGTGTAATAGGCGCCCTTGATCTGCCATTCGCCCTGCACCTGGGTCGGGGTCGTGGTCGTCGTCCGCGTCGGGTTCACCCCCAGCAGGGTGGTGTCGTCCACCGTCTTGGTCTGCGGCGTGCCGTTGCTGTTCAGCACCGGATTGCCGTTCGCGTCGTAGACGTACTCCGAAGCCTGGGAGGGCGCGGTGTACGGCGCCGTCGGAGCCGCCTGCCCGTAAAGCGAGTAGGTGTCCGTGATGGTGTTCAGATCGGCCGGAACGTTTCCGACCACCTTTGCGCCGATGGACGAGAAGCTGAATCCCGCCACGAGCGAGAAATCGATCTTGCCGCCGATCTTGCCGAACGAATGCCCCAACTGCAGCTCCCAGCCGTCGCTGGAGGATTTCTTGCCGCTCAGGCGGTCGCCGAGGGTGCTGACGCTGTACGAGTGAAACGCGATGCCGCCGCCGTCCGAGGTGACTTGCGAGGCGTTTTGGTAGTTCCAGTTGTTGGTGAGGCCGTCGTAGCTCAGATTCGTGCCGCCGTTGGTGCCCCTGCGCGTGTCCGCGAGGACGGCCCCGTCGTTGTAGGTGCGGTCCTGAACCCCGGTCGCGGCCCCCGGAGAAAACGAGGCCGAAATCGACCCCACGTCGCCAAAGGCGACCTTGGGCCCCCCGATGAATCGAAGACCGAACTGCAGCGTGTTGCCGGTCGGGATCAGCGGAAAGTAATCCATGCTGTCGTCGTCGTCGGACTGGGCGTGCAGGACGGCCGTCGCGACCGCCAGAACCAGGGCGAGGTACAGGGGGAATATCATGGTCGGCATAGAGGCAATCACTGCTTCGGACGGGGGG
>JBJKRV010000446.1:0-9142 GCA_046704465.1 Opitutaceae bacterium
CATCGACCTGGCGATGCCGCGCAACATCGCTCCCGAGGTCGCCTCGCTGCCCAACGTCTTTCTCTACAACCTCGACGACCTGGCCAGAATCGCCGAGGAGAATCTGGCGCACCGCAAGGCGGAGACGGAGCGGGCGCGCGCGGTTCTGACCGAAAAGGCGGCCGCGCTCTGGCGCCAGCTCGAGCCGCGGATGAACGGCAATCAGCCGGGCGGCTGAGTTCCGCCCGAGGGCGGCGCCGACCCGCCGGCGGCCGATTTTCCGGGCACGCGGGGCGCCCGTTCGAGCGCCTCCTGCAGTTCCGTCTTCTGCACGGGCTTGGTGATGTAATCGTCCATGCCGGCGGCGAGGCAGATCTCGCGGTCCCCCTGGATCGCGTTGGCGGTGATCGCGATGATCCAGGGTCGCAGCAGCGGATCCGGCTGCGCCGCCACAATCCGCCGCGTGGCCTCCAGCCCGTCCATCTCGGGCATCTGCACATCCATCAGCACCACGTCGTAGGCCTGGCGGTTGAGCGCCTCGAGAACCTCCAGCCCGTTGGCGGCCAGATCGGCCCGGTAACCGAGCGAGGCAAGGAGATGCATGCCGACCTTCTGATTCACGGCGTTGTCCTCGGCCAGGAGGATCCGGACCGATTTCCGGGACGCCGAGCCGGGGGGCTGGGGCATGACCCGTGCCGGCGCGGTGGCGGGTTCCACCGGCTCCGTGAACAGCCCGGCCAGGGCATCAAACAACTGCGAGGGTTTCACCGGCTTCGTCAGCGCGGCCGCAAACAGGTCCTTTTCGGAGGTCACTTCGCGCTGCCCGAGCGAGGACAGCAGGACCATCGGCAGCGCGGCGCCGTCCGGCAACCGCCGGATTTCGTGGGCCAGCATCACGCCGTCCATCTCCGGCATGTGCATGTCGAGCACGGCGACGTCAAAATGCTCCCCGCCGCGGATCCACTCCAGGGCTTCGCGCGCGGACCGGGCCAACCGTGACGTCATGCCCCAGCTGCCGACCAGCGCCCCGAGGATCCGGCGGTTGGTGGCGTTGTCGTCGACGATCGCCACCCGGCGTCCCCCGAGGTGCAGCCGCGGCCCGGCGAAATACGCGCGCGGGCGGGAGGGCACGAATTCGACCCGGATGGTGAAGCTGAAGGTCGAGCCCTTGCCGGCCTCGCTCTGCACCCACATTGAGCCGCCCATCAGCTCGGCCAACCGGCGGCTGATGGCCAGCCCCAGGCCGGTGCCGCCATACCGGCGGGTGGTCGACGACTCGACCTGGGTGAACGAGTGGAACAGCCGGTCCATCGCCTCCGGCGCAATTCCGATGCCAGTGTCGGTGACGTTGAATTGCAGCTCCACCAGTCGTTTCTCGCCCGGGGAAGCGGCGGTTTCCCACGGCGGCACCGATCCGACCAGCGGCGCCATCGAACCGGCCCGTTTGAGGTCCGCGATCGGCGAACTGCTGCCGCTCAGCTCGGCTCCGGGCGGCTCGGCATCGGGGAGCCGCAGCCGGACCGCCAGCACGACCTCGCCGCGCTCGGTGAACTTGATCGCGTTGCCCAGCAGGTTGACGAGGACCTGCCGCAGCCTCGTGGCGTCGCCGCGCACGGTCTGCGGGACGCCGTCCGCGATCTCATAAAGAAGGTCGAGGCGTTTCTCGGCCGCCCGCGTCGCCAGCAGATCGAGCGCCCCTTCCACGCATTCGCGCAGGGCGAACACCTCGTTCTCGAGCTCGAGGCGGCCCGACTCGATCTTGGAGAAATCGAGGATGTCGTTGATGATCGTCAGCAGCGCCTCGCCGCTGGACCGGATCGTCTCCGCATAGTCGCGCTGTTCCCGCGTGAGCGGCGAATCGAGCAGCAGGCTGGTCATCCCGATCACGCCGTTCATCGGCGTGCGGATTTCGTGGCTCATCATGGCCAGAAACGCGCTCTTCGCCAGGCTGGCCCGTTCCGCCGCCTCCTTGGCCGCCCGCAACTCCCCGGCCGCCCGTTTCTGTTCGGTGATGTCCACCACTGTCGCGATCTCCTCGGCCTCGCCGGTCACCGGATCGCGGTGCAGGTACTGGGTGAGCACGGCCCAGACCACCCCGCCGCCCGAATGCAGGTAGCGTTGCTCGGTGACCACATGGTCGATCACCCCGTGGTAGAGCATGTCCGTCAGCCGCTGCTGGTTTTCCCGGTCCTCCGGATGGGTGGCGGCCAGGTGGGTGGCGGCGTCCTTCGCCGCCTCCGCCGCGATCCCCGTGATGCTCTCGTAGGCGGGATTGACGATGCGGGTTTCGGCCCGCCGTCCCTGCATCCACGAGATGCCGACCGGCGTGTGGCGGAAGATGAAGCGGTACAGGGCCTCCTTGGTCGCCAGCTCCGCCTGCGTCGCCTGCAATCGCGCTTCGCTCGCCTTCCGCGCCTCCTCGGCGTCATGGGCGTCCGTGATGTCGGTGACAACGCCGACCAGAATCCATTCCCCCGGCTTGACCGGGGTGATCGACACCTGTTCGTGCACCCAGTAGGTGCGGTCGGGATTGACGACCCTGAACTCCTGCTCGTATCCCGGGGCCCCCTCCGCGAGGGCCGCCGTGCTGCGGGCGTTCAGCTCCGCCATTTCCGGCGTGTTCTCCTCGCTCCACATCTGGACCGGGTGCTCCGACGGATCCTCGCCAAACAGCTCGCGGTAGAGACTCGATCGCGGAATGAAGAACCGCCAGTCGCGACCACCCGAGGCGTTCGCCGTGACCCGCGCCTGCCAGATGAGGCAGTTGGCCCGCGCCAGCAACTGGCGCAACTGCTCCTCGCTCTCCGCCCTCGCCTTCTCCGCCTCGAGCAGCGTGGAGATGTTCTTGCTGATGCCAAAGGTGCCCACGATCGCCCCGTGCTCGTCGCGCAGCGGCATCTTGGTCGTGAGCGACCACTCGACCCGGCCGTCGGGAAAGACCTCCTTTTCCGTCAGGCCCACGATCGGCTCGCCCGTGCGGATGATCTGCTGCTCGCCCTCGAAGGCGGGACGCGCGTGCTCTTCGGAAAAGAAGTCGAAATCCGTCTTGCCCACGAGCTCATCCGGATTTTCCCGGCCAAAAAAACGGGCCAGCGACCGGCTGACCCGAATGAAGCGCGACTGCGTGTCCTTGAAGTAAACCGAATCCGGAACCGACTCCATGAACACGTCGATCATCTGGCGCTCGCGTCGCAGCTGGTTCTCGGCGGCCCGCAACTCGCCGGTCATGCGCTCCGCCAGCGCCAGCGCCCGCATCCGCGCCGTCGCCAGGGTCCAGTAAAGCCCGGCCGACAGGCCGGTCATGGCCAGCCCGCCGAAGAGAATCACCCAGGAGAGATGCTCGAGGCCGGACGCGGCTTGCGCCGGCCCTTCGGTTTGCGCGAGGCTGATCCGGACCGCCTCCTGGCGCACCAGACGCCAGCCCACGACCGAAACCGCGGATCCGATGATCAAGATCAGCAGCAGGAGGTAACGCCTGCGGGGGGGGCTAGGGGCTCCGCCGTCAACGGCCATCGCGAGCACGATTGCCGAGCGCCGCATCCCTGACAACGCCGGAATTCATCCGCCGGCCAGTTGCCGTCCGAGCCAGTCGGCCGCGGTTCCGGCCGCCGGCTGCTGCAGAATCGTACGCAGCCGGTCGGCCAGGCCGGCGCTGCGGGTCCGCCGCGCCGGATCGGTGAGACAGGCGGCCAGTACGCGGGCGAGGCGCGCCGGCTGCGCCGCGCCCTGAATGAACTCCGGGTACATCGCCTCGCCGAGAAGCAGGTTGGCGATGCCCAGATACGGCACGTTCACCAGCCAACGTCCCAGCAGGTAGGTCATGGGATTCGCCCGGTAGGCGATGGCCCCCGGGATGCCGGCCAGCGCGCAATGCATCGACATGGTGCCCGAACTCGTGAGCACGGCCGAGGCGGCCACCACGTCGCCGACCGGGCGGAGTTCGACGCGTCCCGGGTGGCCCAGGCGCGGGCGTGACACGATGCCGTTCAGGATCTCCCTGATCTCCGCACTGGGATAAAGCACGACCGCCCCCCGCGCCGCCAGGGCCGGATCGAGGCCGGCGAAGGACCCCAGCAGCGCCGGGAAAATGCGGCTCACCGCCTGGCGGCGGCTGCCGGGCAGCAGCAGGACCGGGCCGGCGGCCGCATAGCTCACCGGCGTCCGGTGGCCGGGAGCCACGAAGGGATGGCCGACGAATTCCACCGGCAGCGTGGTATCGGCATAGCTCCGCACCTCGAACGGGAAGATCACCGCCATCGCGTCCAGGTGCCGGGCCATTTCAAACCGCCGGCCGGCCTTCCAGGCCCAGATCTGGGGACTGATGTAGTAGAGCGCCCGGATGTTTCCTCCCCCTTTCAGCGTCAAGCCGCGGGCATGCAGCGCCCGGGCCACCCGGAGATTGAAGCCGGGATAATCGACAAAGCACACCGCCCTCGGCCGGTGCTCCCCCACCCAATCGAGCGTGGCGGACATCAGCGTGCGAAAGAAATTGAAGTGGCGGAGGACTTCCACGAGGCCAACCACCGACGACGCGGTGAGGTCATACAGCAGTTGCGCCCCGGCGGCGGCCAGCTCGGGTCCGCCCAGGGCGCACACCGCCAGCCCGGGCTGCGCCGCCAGCAGGCCCCGCACCATGCGCGCCGCATGCTCGTCGCCCGAGTGCTCCCCCGCGACGATCAGGACGTCGACCCGCCCCAAGGCGGGCGGCGGCAGACGGAACGGGAGTGCCGGCGCTTCAGGCATCGCCGGATGGGGGGCGACCGCCGGCCGCCCCGGTTCCCGGGTTGCGGATCTGCTCCGTGATCGTGATCGCCACCTCGAGGGCACTCTTGCCGAGGGCGGCCCCGACCTTGGGCTGCCGGACCCGGGCGACGCTGTCGGCGAACGACGCCAGCTCGAGCGCCAGCGGCTCGCCCTTTTGCAGCGGGATTTCCTCCACGGGCGGAGCCAGGTCGCCCGCCGCCGCGCCCCCGGCCAGCTTCTCCGCATAGGCGAACAGGCCGGTCCGCCGCACGAGATGGCCGCTCTGGCGCATGAAGTCGAAGGAGAAATACCCCGACGGCTGGAACACCCGGATCTCGCGGACCTTCTTGAGGCTCATCCGGCTGGCACTCAGGCTGGCGACGCAGCCGTTGGCGAACTCCAGGCGCGCATTGGCGATGTCCTCGCTCCCCGACAGGACGCTCACCCCCACGCTCTCGATGCGCACCAGCGGCGCCTTCACGAGTTCGAGCACGACGCCGATTTCGTGCATCATGAGGTCGAGCACGACCCCCACCTCGGTGCCGCGCGGCGTGTACGGCGCCAGGCGTTCGGCCGTGATGTAGCGCGGCTCCCGGACCTCGCGTTCAAGAAAGCCCATCACCGGGTTGAAATGCTCGACATGCCCCACCTGCACGAGCGCGCCGTGCGCGCGGGCCGCCGTCAGCACTTCCTCCGCCTCCGCGAGCGAGGCGCACAGCGGCTTCTCGATCAGCAGATGGCAGCCGGCCGCCAGCAGCGGCAGCGCCACGGCGGCATGGCGGTCCGTCGGCACGACGACCGAAACGGCGTCGCACGCCCGGCCGAGCTCCTCCAGCGAGGCGAAGCGCCGGCAGCCGAATTGCGCCCCCACCTCCGCCGCCCGCGCCTCGTTGGAATCGAAGACGCCGGCCAGATGGACGCCGGGCAGCGAGGCATATAGGCGGGCATGATGACGACCGAGGGCACCGACGCCGGCGACGCCGACGCGCAGGCGCGGGGCGGCCTCGGCATCCGCCCCCGGCGATGATGATTCGGGCGTGGGCATGCGACCGAAGTCTGTAGACTACGACCGCCCCGAGACAAAACACAAAATTGCGAACCGTCTTCTTCCCGGCCGCCGGCCTTTCGGCTAGACGTCGCGCGACGGTCGGCCATAATATTCTGGTGCACCGAAAGCAGCCGTCCGCGATCAGCCGGCGGAACGTCGTGACCGGTCGTCCCTGCCCCGCGCCCCTCCCCGGCGCCGATGATATGCGAGACGGAGGCGCGCCCGCCGATTCTTCCCGGTCGGCCAACGGTTGACTCCATCATGCCCGGCACGGACCGCTATCCCAACCGGCAATCGCCGCCGATCAGCCGGCTTGACGGCCTCGCGGCGATCGGCCGGTTCCTCACCCGGCCGAAGGAGGAGCGCAGCCAGGCCGTCCTCACGACCGTGGACCCCGACCGGCGGCCCCACGCCTGCTGGATGGCCGTCATCCTGGACGCCGCGTTCGATACCTTGTTTGCGATCACTTCGCCGGACAGCCGCAAGGTGAACAACATTCTGCAGAACCCGCAGGTGGAGTGGATGCTCACGAGCGCCGACCTGCGCGAGCTGGTCTACGCCCGCGGCGACGTGGAGATCGTGCTTGAGCCGTCGCAGGTGTTTGAGTGCTGGACCCAGTTGCCGGCAAACTCGCGCCCCTATTTTCTCCGTGTCCACCGCGAAGGCATGGCCTTCATGCTTTTGAAGACCGCCATTCGGGAATTCGAATACTGCGTTCCGAACGAGAACGTGTTCATCACCTTCTCGCCGGCGGAGGTGCGCCAGCACTTCCAGGATCCCGACACCGCCGGCGCCTCCGGATCCGAGTAGGCGCCGGATGCGCGATCATCCGGGCGGCGGGGTCGTCGGCAGCGGCCCCAGGGTTCCCTCGTGCAACAGCAGCGAGCGATCGCAGCGGGCCGCATGCCGGGGATTGTGGGTCACCAGCACCAGCGCGGCCCCCTGTTCCCGGCACGCCCCCAACAGCATGTCGATCACCGTGTCGCCGGTATGCTCGTCGAGGTTGCCCGTCGGCTCGTCCGCCAGAATGACGCGCGGCTGGTTCATCAGGGCCCGGCCGATGGCCACCCGCTGGCATTCGCCGCCGGAGAGCTGCGACGGCAGGTGGTGCCCCCGTTCCGCCAATCGCATCCGCGCGAGCAAATCCCGGGCCCGGGCGCGCTCGGGCGCGCGCACGGCGCCGAGGATGCGGCGGGCCATGAGCACGTTGGCCAGCGCGTCCAACTCGGGAATGAGATAATAGGCTTGAAACACGAGGCCGGCGAAGCGGGCCCGCAGGACCGCCAAGCGGCCCGGTTCCACCCCGGTGATGCCCGCCCCCGCCCACCGGATCTCGCCGGCCTCGGGCGAGTCCAGGCCCGCGAGGAGGTTCAGCAGCGTCGTCTTTCCCGACCCGGATTCGCCGCGGATGCTGATGCTCTCCCCGGCGTCCACCGTGATCGCCACTCCGCGGAGCACCTCGATGGCGCGGTCGCCGCTGCGATAGCCCTTGCGCAGGCCGGTGGCGGTGAGGACGGAGTCAGCCATGGGAGGATGCGGGTTGCGGCCGGGTCGAAGGGCCGGTCATTCGCTGCGGAGCGCCTCCACCGGCCGCAACCGCGCGGCCCGCCACGCCGGCAGGAGGCCGGCCAGCGTCGCGATGACGATCGAGCAGGTGACGATGACGACGAAATCGTGCGTCGAATAGCTGCACGGCAGGTTGGAGAACTGGTAGAACCGATCCAGCGCCGCCTGGCTGTGGGTCAGCCGCGCGAAGGTGTGCACGACCTCGTTGCGGAAGGTCAGCGCCGTGACCGCCAGGACGATGCCCAGGACGGTGCCGACGACTCCGATGAAGAAGCCCTGGAAGCAGAAGCATGCCGCCACCTGGCGCGGACGTGCCCCGAGCGCGCCGAGCACGCCGATCTCCTTGGTCTTGCGCACCACCGTCGTCAGCAGTGAACTCGCGATCGAGAACGACGCCACGAGGATGATGAACAGGATGATAAACATCATCATGTTCTTCTCCAGCTGCAGCACGAAAAGGAAGTCGCGGTTGCTCTCCATCCAGGAGACGGCGCGGTAATCCCCGCCCAAGCGCCTGGTCAACTTGGCCGCAAACTCGCCGGCGTCATACCCGGGCTTCAGCCGGATGGTGACGCCGTGGACCCCGTGGCCGAGGCCATAGAGGTCCTGCATCAGGCGCAGCGTGCAGATCACCGTGTTGCTGTCGACCTGGTTCCAGCCGGTCTCGAAGATGCCCGCCACCCGCACCGTGCGCGGCAGGATGATCTCGTTCCGCTTCAACCGCTCGAGCATGAGCGGCGAGTAGATGTCGACGTGCTGGCCGACGCTCACGTTCAGCGACACCGCCAGTCCCGAACTGAGAAACACCGAGTCGTCGTCAAGATTCCGCAGCTGTCCCGCCACCAGAAACCGGCCCAGCGGCGTGACGGCCTGCTCCTGCGTCAGGTCGATGCCGCGAATGAAGGGATACGCCGGGCGATTGCCCGCCTGCACCATCACGATGCCCTGGGCATACGGGGCCAGGGCCGCCACGCCCGGCACCGACCGGATCTTCTGCATCAAGGCGTCGGCATCGTAGATGATACCGCCGTTCTCCACGCGCACGTCGCCGTAGGTCTCGACGATCTTCCGGCGGATCTCCACCCCAAAGCCGTTCATGACACTGAGCACGACGATGAGCACGGCCACGCCGAGCATCACGCCGGCGACCGAAGCCACGGTGAAGAATGCCACGCGCCGTCGGGTCGGAAAGAGCTGCTTGAGCGCGAGGTAGAGATACCAAGGCATGGATCAGCTCCAACAAGGCGCAAAACGACGCAAAAAGAAACTCATCTTTTCGAGTCCGGACCCGAACCGTCGCGCACCCCCGGGCGGCGATCCCGAAGGTCCATCGGGCCGGCCCGGTTCCGGAATATCGGCGAAGCGTCCAGCCTAACGGCGGTCCTGGCGACGATCGTCCCGCTTCGGCTCCCGCCGTCGGCGGTGTTCCTTGCGATGCGGCGGAGGATGCGGCTCCTCGCGTCGGACCGCCGGCGATGCGGCCGGCGCCGGACGAGCCGACACGACCGCCCGGGGGCGCGGTCGTGGTTCGGCCCGGCGGTCGCGCCCAGCAACGTGGCGGCGCTCCCGGACGTGGCGCGCTTCGGCCTGGGCCGCTCGCTCCCGCTGCGCTTGACGCACATACACCGGCGGGCGGGACGGCGGACGCACCACGGCCGGTCGTGCGCCGGCGGCCCTCTCCCGGGAGAGCCGCGCATGCCGGCGATGATCCGGCCGCGACGGTTCGGCGCCCTCCGGCGGCCCGAAATTCTCCGGTTGCGGCCCGACCCGGGTATTCTCGCGGTCCTGCAGCTACCGCACCAGCAT
>JBJKRV010000447.1:0-2536 GCA_046704465.1 Opitutaceae bacterium
CTGCACGAGCGCCGCGGTGTCGGACCAGGGGCTGCCCGGGGCGAGTTCCGCAATCAAGGCCACCGCGGCGTTCGGTTCTGAAAACACCAGGGCCCGCGCGGCGAGCGTCGCCAGTTCGGCGTCGTCGGGATCGGCCTCGGCGAGCGGCTGGAGCAGCCGCGCCGCCTCGGAGGCGCGACCCGCCCGCAGCAGCTCGCGCGCGCGTCCCATCGTGTCGCGCTTCGCCGAGGGCAGGTTCTCCTCCAGCCAGCGCCGGAGGTGCGGTTCCGGCAGCGCGCCGGAGAATTCGGCGAGCACCTCGCCCTGGTGAAACAGCTTCACGCTGGGAATGCCGCGGATCTCAAACTGGGCGGCCAGTTCGGGATGCTCGTCGGTGTTGATCTTGACCAGCGTCCAGCGGCCGTCGGCCTCCGTCGCCAGTTGCTCGAGCACGGGCCCGAGCATCTTGCAGGGTCCGCACCAGGGGGCCCAGAAATCCACCAGCACGGGGACGCGCCGGCTCTGGTCGACGACGTCCGTGGAAAAATCAACGAGTTCGTGGTTCATGACGGAAAGGGACTAGAAAAGGTCGCGATGGTCGGACCGCCGCGGCAGCCGGAGCTGATAGCCGAGTTCGATGAATTCGGAGCCGGGGTTCACCCGGCTGAGTCCGCCGTTGGAAATGTGCCCGAAGCCAAGGCCGATGCGGTCGCCCCACGGCAGGCGCCGGGAGATTTCGGCCATTGACAGGAATTCCAGCTCCGACCCGAGCACGAACTTGCCCTGGCTGTTGAAGAAGCCGGGACCAAACATCCCCGTCACGCGCCAGTCCGGCGTGAGGTCGATCGAGTACAGCGCGCCCACGCCCAGGAAGTACGGTCCGCCGTCGCCCACGCCGATGCCCGCCCACGGACTCAGCCCCCGCCAGACCGGCTGCCACCGGTATTGCAGGAAGCCTCCCTGCACGCGGTGGCCGCGGAGAATTCCCGCAAAATCGTAGCCTCCGGCCAGCCAGGCGGATGCCTCGGGCGGCGCCGCCCGCACCGCCGCGCCCCCGGCCGCCAGGGCCAGGCCGGCCAGCAACGGTCGGACGACGCGGCGAAATCGGGGACGGAAGCTCATGGCGGAAACCGCCGGCGGGAATGGACATGTCGCTCAGCGGAGATGCTTCGGCTTGCAGATGGGCAGGCCCGCGCGCTGCCAGGCGTGCAGCGAGCCGGCATTGGCGGTTTTGAACCCCTCGGCGGCGAGCACGCGGGCCGCCGTGTGGCAGCGGGCTCCGGAGTGGCAGTACATGATGATCTCGCGACCATCGAGGCTGCGCAGGAAGGACTGCCATTGCCGGCGCGCGCCCATCAGATCGCTGGAGGGCAGCAGCACGGCTTTCTGGGCGACGCCGCGCGACCACTCGCCCGGCTCGCGCACGTCGACCAGCACCGCCTTGCGCTCCTTGACGAGTTGCGCCGCCTCCGTCGGGGTCACCCGGCGCACGCCGGACGATGCTCCGCCGGAGGACGTGAACAGGGACAGGATTTGATCAAGCAGGCTCATGAGGTGGCGACGCAGCTCTCGTCGGACGGAGCCGGCTTTTCGTGATGGTGGGCGTGGGTCATATAGTAGATGAGGGGAACGGCCAGCGGGCTGACCAGGAGGGAGGCGATCGCGCCGAAGAGCAGCGAGATGGCCAGTCCCTGGAAGATCGGATCGGGCAGGATGACGAGGGCGCCGACGGCCACCGCGAGGGCCGTGAGCATCATCGGCCGGAAGCGCACCGCCCCCGACTCGATGCAGGCCTGGCGGAGCGGGAGTCCGTGACTGAGGCGCAGCTCGATGAAGTCGACCAGGATGATGGAATTGCGCACCACGATGCCGGCGCCGGCCATGAACCCGATCATCGAGGTGGCGGTGAAGAATGCTCCCAGTGCCCAATGGCCCGGCAGCACGCCGATGAGCGAGAACGGGATCACCGTCATCACCACCAACGGGGTGGCGTAGTTCTTGAACCAGCCGACCATGAGCATGTAGATCAGCACGAGCACGGCGGCGAACGCCAGGCCGAGGTCGCGGAACACCTCGATGGTGACCTGCCACTCGCCGTCCCATTTCATCGAGGGCTGGACGGTGTTGAACGGCAGCGTGGAATTGTAGATCTGGATATGGCGCTCGGTCCCGCCGAAGTCGCGGCCGTCCAGCTTCTCGAGCGTCCGGTTCATCTTCAGGATCGCGTAGACCGGGCTTTCGATCTTTCCGGCCACGTCGCCCACCACGTACACCACGTTCTTCAGGTTCTTGTGGTAGATGTACCGCTCGCTCCTGGTGCGCTCGAGCGTCACCAGTTCCCGCAGCGGCACGAGTGGGGCCCGCGGATTCATCTCCGACCGCACCGGCAGGGAAAGCAGATCCTCGGGCCGGGCGCGCAGGGCGCGCGGCAGCTCGAGCACCACGTCCACGTCCTCGCGCTCGCGCGGGGCGTGCAGCAGCGTCACCGGGTAGCCCTGGACGGCCATCTGCACCGTGCGCGCGATGTCGGCCTCGGTGATGCCGTGCAGCGCCGCCT
>JBJKRV010000448.1:0-5052 GCA_046704465.1 Opitutaceae bacterium
CGCAACATCCGGCCTCAGGATCGGCGCCCACCAACAGACCCGTGCGCACCGCCATGCGATTTCCCCGTGATCTTGCGCTCACCACCCGACGCTGCCGGCTGCGCGCGCCGGATGAATCGGATCTTCCCCACATCTGGTCCGCCTCGCGGGTGCCGGGGTTCACCGATGGCATGCGCTGGGACCCGCCCGCCCACCTGGCCGAACTCGCGGCGCCGCTGGAACGCAGCCGGGAATCCTGGGCCGACGACCAAGCCTATCAGTTCACCATCGAAGATCGGTCCGACGGCCGATTCATCGGACGCATCGGAATCCGCCGCACCCCGGTGCCCGACATCTGGAACATCGGCTTCTGGGTGCATCCCCGCGAGCAAGGTCGCGGCTACGTGACGGAAGCGGCAACGCGAATTCTGAGGTTTGGTTTTGAAACGCTCGGCGCCGCACGCATCGAGGCGGACCACGCCGTCTGGAACACGGCCAGCGAGCGGGTGCTCAGGAAAATCGGCATGAACCTTCTCGAACATCTGCCGCAGGGCTTCAAAAAACAGGGACGCTGGGTGCCGGAGAACCACCTGGGCATCACCCGGGAAGCATGGACCCTCGGACACACCCGCGAGGGTGAGGCCAACGAAGCGACGCCACCCGCAACGGATCACGCATGAATCACTCCCGCGGGCTCAAGATCCGATACGCGCTCGGCCTGTTGCTGGTCTGCGCCGGCGCCGTCGTGGTGATTCTCGGCAGCCGGTGGCCGGGTCTGGTGCTGGTAGCGGCGGGAGCAGCGGTCTATTTTCCGGCCAGCAGTGAAATCAAAGGCGGGCAAGCCGGGTCGGTCCAATCGCGCCCGATGCGGAGACTTTGGGGCGCGGCCGCCGCCGTCCTGATCGCCGTCGCACTGGGGTTGCTCGCCGGACCCACGATCCGACCGCCCAAGCACTGGCGCCTCGTCTTCCCCGCCGCCCTGGTCGCGATTGGGGCGCTCGCCGTCTGGACCATCTGGCGATCGGCCCGGCGCCACGGGACAGATCGCAGCCAGCGGTCTCCGGGCGACGTCGACCCCGGCGGACGACATTGACGCGCGAGGCTGAGTCTAGGCGCGGGCCTTTCTTCCGCCCGGCTCGGCGAGCGCCTTGAGTCGGCCGTAAAGGGCCGCCAGGTGCGGCGTGTCCGCACCGGCGGCCTGGGCCCGGCGCAGCGGCTCGCCCCAGATCGCCTCGACCTCGAGTTCCCGCCCTTCCCGGAAATCGATCAGGCTCGACGGCCGGTAGGGTCCCATGCGCGCGGTGTGGTCAAGTTGCTCCGCGATGAATTCCGACGGGATCCGGTAGCCGAAGCACGCCGCGGCGGCGACGATCTCATGCATGAGGGCATCCGCCTCGGCCCGGAGGGCGGCGTCGGCCATGATCGCTTCCGTCGTCACATCCGCCGCCACGGCCAGCCCGTTGAACGGCACATTCCAGACCAGCTTCCGCCAGCGCTCCTCCTCCAGCCGCTCCGCGATCACCGTCTTCACGCCGGCCGCGCCAAACTGTTCCACCAAGCCCCGCAGGCGTCCGGTCGGCGGAGCTGCAAACTCGCCGAGTGAGAGATATCCCGGCAGGGTGCAGGTAATCTCGCCGGGCGCGGTCCGGTTCAAACAGATGAAGCAGAGCCCACCCAAGACGCGCTCCGCGCCGAAATGGCCGGCCAGAAACTCGTCGCCGCCGAGGCCGTTCTGCAGCAGGAGCAGCGCGGTGTCGCTTCCCAGCAGCGGCGGCAGCAGCCCGGGCAACACCGCGTTGGCCGTCGCCTTGAGGCCGATGATCACGAGATCGACAGGGCCGATTTCCGCCGTCGAACCGAAGGCGTGCGCCGGCCGCAACGTGAAATCAAGCGCCGGCGGCTGGCGCACACGGAGGCCGTGTTCGCGCACCTGGGCCAGGTCGCGCCGCGCCAGGAAGCACACCTCGGCGCCGGCCCGCGCCAGCATTGCGCCGTAATACCCGCCCACGGCCCCGGAGCCGACGACGGCAATGCGGGAGAATCGGTTCGCAGCCACGCCGACAGCGAACACCGCGATGGTGGTGCGCGCAAATCTTCCGTGCGCCCGGACGACCCGGGCTGGTGTCGTCCGACGAAGGCCGTCTACTTCGCCGACAGCTGCTTCACAATCTGCTCGGTCAGCTGCTGCACGAGGGCCTCGAATTGCGGATCCGGCTTTTCGCCGACGGGCGCCGCACCGTCTTCCCTGGGCGGCACCTGGCAGACCACGCCCGGGCGGAAGTCGCTGTTGTCGCACAGCTCGCACTCCTTCAATCCCTCGCGGCGATCCTCCATTCCCAGGGTCTTCCGAATTGCGATCAGGTCCTTCAGCTTGTCGGCTCCGATCGAGTGCAGCTGTCCGCCCAGCTGCGAAGCGATCCACACCGTCTGGCAGTAGGCATCGGTGTTTTCCATTTTCCAGTAGGCATCCTCGACATCCTTGCCCCAGACAATCACCCCGTGGTTTTCCATGATGATCGAGCAGTGGTCGACGCCCACCGTGCCGACCTCGTCGGCGACCGCGGGCGTGCCGGGCGTCTGATACCGGGCATAACCAATCTCGCCAAGGAAGACCTCCGCCTCGGGAATCATGCAGGTGGGCGGGCGGACGCCGGCGACGGCGAAGGCGGTGGCGTGGGGCGGATGCGCGTGGACGCAGGCCTTCGCCTGCGGCTGGCGCTTCATGATTGCCAGGTGGGTCATGGCCTCGCTGGTCCGTTTGCGCGTGCCGGCGAGCTGTTTGCCGTCGAGATCGATCAGGCACACGTCCGCCGGCGTCATGAAGCCTTTCGAAATGAGCGTGGGCGTGCACAGGACCAGGTTGTCGCCGACCCGGACGGTGATGTTGCCGCCGTTGCCGTCGACGTACCCCTTGCTCCAGTTGCGGCGGCCCATGTCGACGATGCGCTCCTTGAGGGTCTGGATGGCGGGTGAGTTGAAGAAGCGCTCGATTTCGACGGGCGTCTTCGGGTCGGCGCCCGGCGTCCACCTGAATTCGTAGTCGGGCACGGAGTATTGCTTCTGCGCCGGCGCGGGCGCCGGGCGGGCCCGGACGCCGATCGACGGCGAAAGCTTCACATGGCCCTGCAGGACGTCGCGGGCGGACGGCGTAAGGATGGCTCCGGCCGGAACCGCCTCTCCTTTGCGGAGCAGCTCTCCGGCTTCCTTGGCAGTGATGACCCTGGGCATGGCAGAGTGAAAGTGAAGGTAAAGGTGAAGGTGAGAGTGGCCTGAACGCTATTGGGGCGGTGTGTAGAAGATTTCGTCGATGATGGCCGCGTTGTAGGCGTCGACCGGCGTTGGCCGGTCGAAGGGCATGGAGGCCTCCGACCCCTCGGTGAAACCGACGATGTGTCCCACCGCCGCCCCCAGCCGATCATAGATCACCAGGCTGTTGCCCCTGGGCAGCGGCGTCACGGGCGCGCCGCGGTATTGTTCCTTTGACAGCGGCTGCACCAGCAGGAAACGCCCGCCGGTATACGAGGGATCCTGCTTGGCAAGAGTGACGCGACCGATGACGTGTCCGAGACGCATGAAAAAATGACCGTGAGGGTGAAAGTGAAAGTTACGGACAGCAGTCAGTGGTCCGATGGCGTGTCGTCGGCGATGCCGATGACCAGGTTGCGCAGCGGTGATTTCGGGTCGTTGACCAAGGCGCGGGTGGCCGAGCCGTCGGTCGAGAGGATGACCCGCTGGTGCAGGCCCGCCCCGTGCGGATCAATGGCCAGCAGCGGCTCCCCCTCGTCGTTTCCCTCGGCGTTGAGCGGCTGGCAGATGACGGTGCGGCAGCCGTGCAAGCTGGCATGGCTGACCGTGGAGATCACGACGCCGTCGACCCGTCCCAGAATCATGATGCGCCCTCCCCCGTCGTCATTCCGGGCAAGGCGGATTGCCGGTCGCACGGCGACCGAACCAGCCATCCTTCTCTGCCCCAAATCAGATCCGGATGACTGCCCACCCCGCCCGGAATGACAAATGGAGAATTCATGGTGAGCCCCCTCAGTAGATGCGGAGGTTGTCCACCATCACGCAGCGGCGGGTGCGCGTGAAGGTCTTGGGATTGGTGATTCCCTCGCCGGTGGTGGTGGCGATGGAGTAGCTGAGGTAGCCCTCGCCGCCGAGGCCGAGGCCGGCGACGCAGGGTCCGTTCTTGACGAAAAGCGTGGTATCGAGGGCGCGCGCCATCTGGGTCATGTGATCCACGTTGAGCGAGTGAATCAGCGCGGAGTGCTTGTAGCCGTGCTCCGAGCGCAGCGCCCATTCGACGCCCTGTTCGACGGTCTTCACGCGCACGACCGGGATCATCGGCATCATCTGCTCCTCCACGACGAACGGATGCTCCGGACCGGTTTCCGCGAAGAGCAGCGGCGTCTTTTCGGGGACCGTGGCGCCCGCCTCGCGCGCCAGCACGGCGGCGTCCCGGCCGATGAGGGCGCGGTTGAGCACCGGATGCGAGCAACCGCCCGCGTCCTTGGACATCGTGAAGGCCGCGGCGGCCAGTTTCTCGAGTTGCGCCCCGTTGAGCTTCACGGCGCCGGCCGCCTGCAAGGCGTCCACGAACTTGTCGGCCACCGCCTCGAGCACAAACACCTGCTTCTCGCCGATGCACAGCAGATTGTTGTCGTAGCCGCCGCCCTGGATGATGTCGGCCGCCGCCTTCTTCACGCAGCCGGTGCCGTCGACCAGCACGGGCGGATTGCCGGGACCGGCGCAGATGGCGCGCTTGCCGGATTTCATCGCGGCCTGGACCACGCCGGGGCCGCCGGTCACGCACAGGAGGCGCACCAGCTCGTTCTTGGTCAGGGCGGCAAAGGACTCCAGGGTCGGCTTCTCGACCATGCACACCAGGTTCTCGATTCCGAGCGCGGCGTGGATGGCCTCGTTGTAGGCCCGCACGGCCACGGCGGCCGAACGCGCGCCGCCGGGATGCGGATTGAAGACGACACTGTTGCCGGCCGCGACGATGTTGATGACGTTGCCGCTGAGCGTCGGCACGGAGTGCGTCACGGGCAGGATCGCGCCGACGACGCCGTA
>JBJKRV010000449.1:0-17407 GCA_046704465.1 Opitutaceae bacterium
GCGCTAACCGTTCGGGAAAGTGTAACCCGTTTTTGTCACCCGGTGCCAAAATTCAGGGGGATTCAGGCAGACTCAGGGTGACAGCGAAGCTGTGAAAGCTGTTCGCGGCGTGGCAAGTTGTGACTCAGGCTCACTCGAGCATTCTCCGTAATAAGAGCCTTCTCAAATTAGGAAACCGCTGCTCTATCCTGTTGAGCTACGGGGACGGTGCTCTCGAAGATGAAGCGCCTTTCCGTCGCTGCGTCGAGCGAGATTCCGAACGCGGGACAGACGATCAGCACCGGATTCTCAGGCCGGCACCCGCCGAAGGATCTCCAGACAGGCGCGTCCGTTGTGATAGGGACATTTCCACGGACCGAGTTGATAGCCGTCGTGAAATTCCGGATAGGCCGGCTTGGGCTTTCCGTCCCGGTCGACCCCGGGCCGCCACTCGCCGAGCTCGCGGTCGATGATCCGCTCCTCGATGAACTGCCAGCAACGCAGCGCCGCCTCCAAAAACCGGCTTTCGCCTGTCAGCGCCTGCGCCTCGAGGAAACCCACGACCGCCTCCGCCTGCGGCCACCAGTGCTTGTCGGGATTCGTGAGGCGGCCATCCGTCGCCTCATAGAAGATGCCGCCATCGGCGTCGGTGCCGTGTTGGAGCACGGCCGCGGCGAGCGCACGCGCCATACGGTCCGTCTCCGCCTTCAACCGCGCGTCGCCCAACGCGTCGGCCGCGGCGCCGAGCAGCCAGCTCGTCTCGATGTCGTGACCGAACGAAACCGTCCGGTCGGTCGAACGCCAGTCGCGCTCGAAGAACAGGCGGCAGTGGGGCCAGGGCTGCCCGGTATAGATGCGGTCGACGAACAGACGCACCAACTCGGTCAGGCGGTCGTGCAGCCGGCGGTCCGGCCAGGCGTGCAGCAACGTCGTGAACGCCTCCAGCAGGTGCAGGAGCGAGTTCATCGTCTTGGGCACGTTCGGCTCGACCTCGCTCAGGCGAAGATCATCCAAGGTGCCCCACGCCGACGTGCACGCTTCAAAATAGCCGCCCCGTTCCGCATCGTGCAGGTGCCGGTCGACCAGCTCAAAGAGTTCCTGCGCCCGCGCCAGGGCGCCAGCATCGCCCGTCGCGGCGTACCATTCCGTCAAACCGTAGATCGCGAAAGCCTGGGCGTAGCCCTGTTTGCGGTCCGACACCACCCGTCCCGCCGCGTCGACGCTCCAGAAGACACCGCCATCGCGCTCGTCCCAAAAGGGACCGAGCAACTGGGCCCGAGCCAGCTCCGCCGTCCGCCGCCACGCCGGATCGTCACCCACCTGCCGGATCGCCGCCGCAAAGGTCCAGAGCACGCGGGCCACGATGACGACGTGCCGCGGCACATCGTCGACCCGCTCCCCGCGACAGGTGACCATGCCCGTCAGCCCGCCCGTCCGCGGGTCAAAACCATGACGCACCCAAAAAGGGAGAATGTCGCCCCGAAGCTCGTCCCGGGCGGCGCGGCGGAGATCGGCAAGCGAAGAGATCACGGATGGTCCAGCCGGCCCGATTCATCCGAAAAGTGCAACCCCGATTGTCCGGTCGCTACGGCGTCGATGAGACCGGCGCCTCCGGCGGCTGGATTTTCCATCCGCCCACCGCATACGCCACCAGCGCGCAGCCCATGCCCCCGATGTGCGCCAGCGGAACGACCCGCACCCCGGATTCGAAATGGGCGAACAGCGGCGCGTGGGTCGACATTTCGATCACCGTCTTGACCACCACCAACGCCAGCACGGACGGCCAGAACCAGGCGGGGCCCCCGCGGTCCCGCCGCCACTGGATCAATGCCAGCAGCACGATCACTCCCGTGGCCAGTCCCGAGAGCCCGGCATAGCGCTCCAGCGTCGGGTTCCACACCAGCAGCGCCGCCGAGATTGCCGGCGGCGTCAGCAGGTAGAACCACCGCGTCAGGCGCGGTGCGATCAACTCAAGCCAGGTGCCTCCTGCCAGAAACACGAGCAGATCCCAGAACAGGTGGCTGCCGGTGTAATGCACCAGATGCCCCGTCCACAGCCGCCACGCCTGCCCCGCGAAGATGTCCGCGCGCTCGAAGATCAGGGCCTCGGAGATTCGCGGCCAGGGGAAGATCAAAGCGGCCAGCAGGGCGATGACCCAGGTCGCCCCGCTCCGGATCACGACCGGCGCCGGTTTTCCCGCTGCAGCCATCGCGCCATCCCCAGCAGCAGCAGGGCTCCGACAAACCAACCGTCCATGGCGCCGCCGCCGCCGCTCGAACCGCCCGCGGTGGCCGATCCGCTCGCCGAGGTGCCTGACGAACTCGAGCTCGAACTTGAACTGGTGCTCGCGGTCGCGGCGGTCAGGGCCAGGGTCGTCACTGCGTCGTTCGTATCGATGCGACGGATGGCCGCGTTGCCCGTGTCGGCCACATAAAGCACGCCCGAGCTGTTGACCACGATGCCCTGCGGCTGGTTGAACAAGGCGGCCGTGCCGGTCCCATCGTTCAGGGCGGCCACGCCCGCCTGGCCGGCCACCGTAGTCACAACGCCGGTCGGCGTGATCTTGCGGATCATTCCGTTGGTCGTGTCGGCGACAAAGACGTCACCGGATGAATCGACGGTCAGACCCTGGGGCCGGTTGAACAGGGCGTACATGCCGGTGCCATCATTTGAGCCGCTGACACCCGCCGATCCCGCCAGAGTTGTCACTACTCCGCTCGGCGTGATCTTGCGGACCGTGTCGTTGTAACAGTCGGCCACATAGAGATTGCCTGAGGCATCGACCGCGATGCCGCTCGGATGGCTGAACGATGCCGCCGTGCCCGTGCCGTCGGCACTGCCGCCCGTGTTCGCCATGCCCGCGATCGTTGTCACCACGCCTGCCGGCGTGACTTTGCGGATCGTGTCGGTGGCGTCGTCGGCCACATAAACGTTGCCGGAGGCGTCGACCGTCACTCCGACGGGCTTGTTGAATTCGGCTGCGGTGCCGGTGCCGTCCACATTGCCCCGGCTGGACGGGCTGGAAGAATCCCCGGCCAGCGTCGTCACGGCGCCGGACGCGGTGATCTTGCGGATCACGCCATTACCCGTGTCGGCAACGTACACATTGCCGGCAGAATCCACCGTCACCCCCGTGGGCTGATTGAAGAGCGCGGCCGTGCCCGTGCCATCGAGCATGCCGGCGACACCCGCCGAACCGGCCAGCGTGCTGATCACGCCGCTGGTTGTGATCTTTCGGATCACGTCGTTCGAGGCGTCAGCGACATAAAGATTGCCGGCCGCATCCTCCGTCACGCTGGTGGGCTCCAGGAACTGGGAGGCCGTGCCGCTGCCTGTAGTCGACCCCGTTGAACCGGTGGAGGAGGATCCCGAGCTGCCCGAGCTTCCGGTCGAGCCGCTGCCACTGGTGCCGGAGCCGCTCGTGCCGGTGGAACTCGAACCCGACGTCGAACCCGAACCCGAGGTCGAGCCGGAGCCGGAACTGCTCGCCGCTCCCGACGAGCCCGAACTGCTTCCGGACGGTACCCCTTTGCGAATCGTATTGTTGAACGTGTCGGCGACGTAAACGGTGCCCGAACTGTCCACGGCGACGCCATTCGGCCAATTGAACTGCGCGCCACTGCCGGTGCCGTCGACACTGCCGTTGACCCCAGCCAGGCCACCCAGGGTGGTCACCACCCCGCTGGGAGAGATCTTCCGGATCAGGCTGTTGTCCGTGTCGGCCACGTAGACGTTGCCGGAACTGTCCACCGCGATGCCATCTGGAGAATTAAACCATGCATTGACCCCGGACCCATCCTTGGCGCCGACGGTGCTGACCGCGCCCGCCAGCGTGGTCACCACGCCGCCGGAGGTGACCTTCCGGATGATCTCGTTGCCCGAATCGGCCACGTAAAGATTATCGGAGGCGTCGACCGCCAGAGAGGTCGGAGAGCGGAAACGCGCATCGCTGCCGGTGCCGTCCACGCTGCCCGCGGTACCCGCCAATCCGGCGAGGGTCGTGACCACGCCGGTTGGTGTGATTTTTCGGATGGTGTCGTTGCCCGTGTCGGCGACAAACACGTTGCCCGAGGAATCCACCGCCACACCCATGGGCTGGGAGAAATAGGCCGAAGTCCCGGTGCCATCCAGGCTGCCTGGAAAACCCGCGCTCCCGGCCAGGGTGCTCACCGTTCCATCCTGCGCCACCTTGCGAATGGTGTCGCTGTATGCGTCCGCCACGTAGACCGTGCCCGCGCTGTCTGAAGCGATCCCGACCGGGTAGTTGAATTGTGCAGTCGGCCCCACCCCATCCGCGGAGCCCAGGATGCCCGCCGTGCCGGCCAGCGTGGTCACCGTTCCATCCGGCGTGATCTTGCGGATCGTGGAGTTGTAGAGATCCGTGACGTAAATATTGCCGTAGCCGTCGACGGCGATCTGGTTGGGCTCGTTGAATCGCGCCGTGGTTCCCTGGCCGTCGGCATCGCCCTTGCTGGTGGTCGCGCCGGTTCCGGCGATGGTCGAAACCACGCCCGAGGGGGTCATCATCCGGATCGTGTTGTTGCCCGTGTCGCTGATATATAGGTTGCCGGAAGAATCGAACACGACGCCGTTGGGATAATTGAATCGTGCCGCCGTGCCCGTGCCATCGTTGTAACCCACGCTGCCCGCCACTCCCGCCACGGTTGTGACCACCCCGCCCGACGTCGTGACCTCGCGGATCGTATTGCTGCGGGCGTCGGCGACATAGAGATTGCCCGACGGGCCCAGGGCCAAGCCCACGGGCGAACTGAAGGAGGCGGCGGTGCCGGTGCCGTCGGTGCTGCCCGCCGAGCCCGCGTTCCCTGCCAGCGTGGTCACCACCCCGGCGGAGGTCACCTTCCGGATCTCGTTGTTGCCCGTGTCGGTGACATAGAGGTTGCCGGACGAATCCACCACGATGCCGGAGGGCGACGAGAACCGGGCTTCGGTTCCGCCGCCATCGGCGGTGCCTGCCGTCCCGGCCGCACCGGCCAGGGTCGTGACCACGCCGTCAGGCGTGATCTTCCGGATGGTGTCGCTGGCGGTGTCGGCCACAAAGACGTTGCCCGAGCTGTCCACCGTCAGGGCCCCGGGCACTTCAAACGAGGCCGCGGTGCCCGTGCCGTCCGCACTGCCCGCCGTGCCTGCCTCTCCCGCCAGCGTCGTCACCACACCGGCCGGGGTGATCTTCCGGATGGTGTTGTTGTTGGTGTCGGCCACATAGATGTTGCCGGACGAATCCGACGCCACATCCAGCGGCAGGTCGAAACGCGCCGAGGTGCCGGTTGCGTCGATCGAACCCGTGAACCCTGCCGATCCCGCAAAGGTGGTTACTACCCCCCCGGGTGCCACCTTCCGAATGGTGTCGTTGTGCGTGTCCGCCACGTAAAGGTTGCCGGCGCCGTCGATCGCCAGACCGTGGGGTGAATTAAACCGCGCGGCGCTGCCCGTGCCGTCATTGCTGCCCTGGCTGTCCGTCGCGCCGGCGAAGGTGGTGACCAGACCATCGGGGGTGACCTTGCGCACCGCGTTGTTGAAGGTATCCGCAACATAGACCGTGCCCGAACTGTCCACGGCCACGTCCTCCGGATCGTTGAACAGCGCGCCGGACCCCAGCCCGTCCGCCAACCCCCGGAAGCCCGGCACGCCTGCGAGCGTTGTCACCATGCCGCCGGAGATCGTCCGGATCGTGCTGTTGTTGGTGTCGGCCACATAGATGGTGCCACTGGCATCCACCGCGACGCCGGTGGGCCCGTTGAACCGCGCCAGGACGATCTGGCCGTCACGTGTATAGTTGCTGGCGTCGGTCGGGGAGCCGGCCACCGTGGTTACGTTTCCACCCGGCGTGATCTCCCGAATCGTGTTGTTGCCGTAATCCGCTACATAAAGGTTGCCCGCGCTGTCCGTCGTCATCCCTGCCGGGGAGTTGAACTGCGCTGCGGCGCCCGTCCCGTCGGAATAGCCGGCGTTGCCCACCGAACCCGCGAGGGTACTGACCACGCCGGACGGGCTGATTTCACGGATCTCATTGTTGAGCGAGTCGGCCACGTACAGGTTGCCCGTCGCATCGACCGAAATTCCGGTCGGATAATTGAAGGAAGTCGCCGTGCCCGTACCGTCAGTGGAGCCTCTGATGGCCTCGGTGCCGCTGCCGCTGGTGGCACCCGACGTTCCTGCCGAGCCCGCCAGGGTTGTCACCACCCCGCTGGGAGTGATCTTGCGAATGGTCTGATTCCCGGTGTCCGCCACGTAGACGTTGCCCGACGAGTCCACCGTGAGGCCCTGCGGCTGAAAGAACCGCGCTGCGCTGCTCGTATCGTCGGTCGTGCCGTAAAAACCGGCCAATCCGGCGAGCGTCGTGACCACCCCGGTCGGCGTGATCTTGCGAATCGTGTCGCTGCCGGTGTCCGCCACGTAGACGTTGCCGGAGCCGTCCACCACCAAGCCGACCGGATGATTAAACGAGGCCGCCGTGCCCGTCGCGTCGGTGATTCCAGCGGTCCCGGCTTGGCCGGCCAGGGTCGTCACGACACCGCTCGAGGTCACCTTTCGGATCATATCGTTGCTGGAGTCGCACACGTAGATATTCCCCGAACTGTCCACGGCGATCGACGTCGGGCCGCTGAAGGTTGCGGCCGTCCCCGTGCCGTCCGCGCTCCCGGGGGCGCCGGCGTTCCCGGCCAGCGTCGTCACCACCCCCGCCGGCGTAATCTTGCGGATCGTGGCGTTGCCCGTATCGGCCACGTAGACATTTCCGGATGAATCGACCGCGACGCCGATCGGACTGCTAAACCGCGCCGCCGAACCCGTGCCATCCACCGAACCCCGGTAACCGGCCGCTCCAGCCAGGGTCGTCACGATCCCTCCGGGGGCGATCTTGCGGATAACGTCGTTGGCTGTGTCGGCCACGTAGACGTTTCCGTTGCCATCCACCGCGGTCGAGCGCGGGACGTTGAAGCGCGCCAGGGTCCCCGTACCGTCCACGCTGCCCTTGCTCGGCGCCATGCCGACACCGGCAAGCGTCGTGACCACTCCGCCCGGGGTAACCTTCCGGATGGTGTTGTTGCCGGTGTCCGAGACGTAGACATTACCCGCCGAATCGAGGGTGATGCCGATCGGGTTGTTGAACCTGGCCGCACTCCCGGTGCCGTCGGCAAATCCGGTGTTGCCGGCCGAGCCGGCCAGCGTCGTCACCACGCCGCCCGGCGTGATCTTCCGCACCGTGTCATTGCCGGTGTCCGCGACGTAAAGATTGCCCGCGCCGTCCAGCGCTATGCCCGCGGGATGGTTGAACAGCGCCGCGCTTCCCGTGCCGTCGGCGCTGCCGGTCACGTCCGGCGTGCCCGCCACCGTGGTGACGGTGCCGGCGGGAGTGATCTTCCGGATCGTATCGTTGCCCGTGTCGGCCACATAGGTGTTGCCCTGGCTGTCGACAACCAGGGAAGTCAGCCGGTTGAAACGTGCGACGGCTGACGAGCCGTCGGCACTGCCGATGCCCGACTGACCGGCGATCGTCGTGAAGGTGTAGGGCGTGTAGGTGGTCTGGCCAAGCGCCGCGACCGGCAGCAACGCCAGCAGCGGAATCAAGCCGCGAAACCGCCCCAGGCGACACCCCCAAAGGAGTTCGGAAAAGACGCGCCAAGCGCTCGCTTTCATGCGGTGAAGGTAGTCAGGCAACCGGGGAATCCTAAAAGACGGGATCCTTGGAGGTTTGTTTCATTTTTTTGGCCGCTGGACATTGTGCAAGGCTATCTCTGGCTGCCGGGCCCCTCGACACGGGCGGGGAATTCCGGAGTGGAGGATCACGATGGAGCACAGACCGCGTGGGGCGCCAGCAAAAATCGGCCCCCTTTTCAACGGGGCCCGGCCCCGTGCAAAACGCTCGAAACGGCGCCGGTCGCGGACCGCCCCGATCGGGGCACCAGACAAAATGCGCGTTGACACGGCCGCCCCCGGGCGCAGCCTGTTCGGCTCCCTGCATTTTTGAGCCATGAGCACTCCCGAAACCACACCGCGCAGCCTGACGCCGCCGGAGATTCCATTCACCAGCCCGCACATGCTGAACCGGTGCGTCACCGACACGGGCAAGATCCTGCCGCGCAAATACACGGGGCTGAGCTCGAAGCACCAGCGGGCGGTTACCAAGACCATCAAGCGGTCGCGGGCGATGCTGCTGGCGAGATAGACCGCGGCGCGGACAGCGTTTCCATCGGGCCGGAGCTTTCGCTCCGGCTTTTTTTGTGATCAGCTCGGGCCATGGCCGCCTCGATCCACCAGGGCACCCCTGCGAATCTGCGCCGCCTGGCGGGCGTGTTGCGGCGCGGCGGCCTCGTTGCCGTGCCGACGGAGACGGTCTACGGCCTGGCGGGCGCCGCCCTTGATGCGCGGGCCTGCCGGCGGATTTTCCGGGCCAAAGGGCGCCCGGCGTATGACCCCCTGATCGTCCATATCGCGAATCTGCGGATGTTGGATCAAATCGCCGAGTCCAACCCGGCGGTGATCCGGCTGGCCCGGGCCTTCTGGCCGGGACCGTTGACACTCGTTCTGCCCCGGCGGCCGATCGTGCCGGATGTCGTTACCGCCGGGCTGCCCAGCGTTGCCGTGCGGATGCCGGCGCACCCGATGTTGCGGCGGCTGCTTCGTCTTTGCGATCTGCCGCTGGCCGCGCCCAGCGCCAACCCCTTCGGTTACGTCAGTCCCACGACCGCCAGACATGTGCGTGACGGCCTGGGTGGCCGCATCCGCCACATTCTCGACGGCGGGACGTGCCGTCACGGCCTCGAATCCACCATCGTCGACGTGCGAAATCCGCGCCGGCCGGAACTCCTGCGACCCGGTGTGATCACCGCCGCGCAGATTGGCCGGGTCCTCGGCGTGCCGGTGCGGACCTTGGGCCGCCGCCGGATGGAAACCCCGCCCGCGCCGGGCTTGCTCGACCGGCACTACAGCCCGAGCCGCCCGCTCCGACTGCACCGCCGGGTCACCGAATCGATGGTCCGCGGGCGCCCCACCGAGGCCTGGATCTGTTTTCGCCGTCCGGCCTGGGCGGCCGGTCGGCCCAACGTCTTCTGGCTCAGCGCCCTTGGGGATCCGCGCGCGGCGGGCCGCCGTCTGTTCGCACTTCTGCGCCGTCTCGACCAGCCCGGCTGGGAGGGCCTCCACGCGGAACTCGCGCCGCGGGCCGGACCGGGCGCAGCCATCAACGACCGGCTGCGCCGCGCCGCGGGCCGGCGTCACTGACCGCCGGCGACTGCGCCGGCCGGGGAGGCCTCATGCCGCCCGCGATTCCGCGAGGCCGCGGCTGGGCACGTGCACGACCTGCATGCCGGCGGCCTGCGCTCCGGCGATGCCCGGCGCAGCGTCCTCGAACACGAGGCACCGCGCCGGCGGCACTCCCATCTTTCGCGCCGCCAGCAGGAACATGTCGGGCGCCGGCTTGCCCCGCCCCGTCGGAACATCGGCCGGCGTGATCACGAGCGGGAAGAGCGCCGCCAATCCGGTGACCTCGAGGGTGCGGTGCGCCACGTGCGGCATGCCGCCAGTCACGATCGCCAGCGGATGCTTCGCCGCCACGCCGCGCGCAAACTCCACGACCGGCTCGAGCCGCCTGGCCTCGCCCAACCGGTCGACATAAATCTCCTCCTTCACGTGCTCCACGTGCGCGGCGTCGAGCCGCACGCCGTAGTGCTCGCCGATCCGCTCCGCGACCAGCCGCGTCGGCACCCCGCCCAGCGAGTAGAAGAAATCCTCGTCGAGGTCGTGGCCGAGACCGGAGCGCCGGAGTGCATCGCGCCACGCCAGGAAATGCAACGGCATGGTGTCGACGAGCGTGCCGTCGAGATCGAAGATATAACCTGCGAATTCGCCTGCGGGAATGGCCAGCTTCATGGAGCCGCGCAACAGTGCAACGGGTGCGCCGGGATGCAACCGAATCCGGCGGTTTTCCGCCCCACGGCTCAACGCCGCATCCCGCGATGCAGCCGGCCGGCCGGCCGGCCGGCCGACTCCGCCGCCAGGGCCCGCTCATCGAACACCGCCGAGAACTCGTAGGGAAAATCGTCGAGCTTCTTCCACTCGATGGGCCGGCCGATGAACCGCTCGATGCTCCGCGCGTCGCGCACGCTTTCCTCGTTCACGAGGGTGAACGCGTCGCCGCTGTGCTTGGCGCGGCCCGTCCGTCCGATGCGGTGGACGTAGTCCTCGGGGTTCTCCGGCACGTCGTAATTGACCACGTGTGTCACGCCTGCGATATCCAGCCCGCGCGCCGCCAGATCCGTGGCCACCAGGACCTCGTACCGGCCGGCCTTGAAGCCCGCCAGCGCCTCCTGGCGTTCGCTCTGGCTGCGGTCCGCGTGCATCACCGCCACCGAGTGCTTGTGCGACTTCAGCCACGCGGCCACCCGGTCGGCGCCCACCTTCGTGCGGCAGAACACCAGCACGCTTTCGTAGTTCGTCCGCGCCAGCAACGTCCGCAACAGGTCGAACTTCTGCGAGCCCACCACGGGATAAAACGCGTGCGTCACCGTCTCCGCCGGCGCCTGCCGGCGGCCGGCCTCGACGGTCACCGGATTGCGCAGGGCCCACCCGGCCAGGCGCTCGATTTCCGGCGGCAGCGTGGGTGTGAAAAGCAGGGTTTGCCGCGCCTTGGGGCACTGTTGCACGATCCGGTTCACATCCGGCAGAAATCCCATGTCGAGCATGCGGTCGACCTCGTCGAGGACGAGCACGTTGATGTCCTTCAACGAGAGGGTCCGCTGCTCCATGTGGTCCAGCAGCCGGCCGGGCGTGGCGGCGAGGACATCGACGCCGCGCTTCAGGTCGTCGCGCTGACGCCCGTAGCCCACGCCACCGTAGACGACGGTCGCGCGCAAATCCGTGAACCGGCCGTATTCCTTGAACGCCTGCTCCACCTGCAGCGCCAGCTCGCGGGTCGGCTCCAGCACCAGGCACCGAAGGCCGCCATGCCGTTCGAGGCGTTGCAGGATCGGGAGGGCGAACGCCGCCGTCTTGCCCGTCCCGGTCTGCGCGGAACCGATCACATCGCGTCCGGAGAGCACAATCGGAATGGCTTTCTCCTGGATCGGAGTGGGCTCCGTGTAGTCCATTTGCTGCACCGCATAGGCATACCGGTCGCCCAGGCCGAGTTGCGAAAAGGGGGTGTCCATGGACGGAACCTCGGGCAGCGGTGCCGCCGGTGCGGGCTTGGGCTCCGGCCGGGCTACACTTTTCGGCGACGGGCTCTGCGGCGGACGATGCTGGTGTTTCTGTCCGTGTCCCCGTCCGGGGTGTCCGCGCGACCCGCCGCCGTGGCGCTTGTCGTGGCCGGCCGGCCGGTGGGACGGTTTCGCCGGCGCCTTGGCTGGCGCCGCCGCAGGTTTGGACCTGAGCGATTTCCGTATCGACGCGATGATTCTATTTAACATTTCGGATCAGAACCCGACAGCTTCCGGGTTTCCACCGGATTGGCAACCATGGAAACCGGCAGAACGCCAACAAGATCCGTCGTCTCCCGCCTAGCGTCCGCCCCGGACCGTGCGCCGGCGGCCTGGAAAGAGCGTACGGCAGATCTCGCAAACCGTCCCGTCGCACCCGCGCGCGGTGCAGTATTGCCTGCCGTAGAATATGATGCGCAAGTGGAGGCGATTCCAGCGGTCGCGCGGAAACAGCCGCTTCAAATCGCGCTCGGTCTGCTCGACATTGCGGCCATTGCTCAGTCCCCACCGGCGGGCGAGGCGGTGAATATGCGTGTCGACGGGAAATGCCGGCTCGCCGAAGGCCTGGGCCATGACGACCGACGCCGTTTTGTGCCCAACGCCCGGCAGCGCCTCCAGTTCCCCGAAGCTCCGCGGCACCCGGCCGCCGTGCCGGTCCACCAACTGGCGCGACAGGCCGGCAATGGCCCTCGCTTTCTGCGGCGCCAGACCGCAGGGCCGGATGATCGCCTGGATCCTGGCCACCGGCAGCCGGCACATCGCCTCCGGAGTCGCCGCCTCCGTCCACAGGTCCGGCGTGACCTGGTTCACCCGAACGTCCGTGCATTGAGCCGACAGGACGACGGCAACCAGCAGGGTGAAGGGATCGGTGAACCGCAGCGGGATCGGAGTCTCCGGGTAGAGTTCCGCCAGCCGGCGGTCGACAAAGGCCGCCCGCGCGGACCGGGTGGAAAACGGATTGGGCATCGTGATGAGTGGCGCCGCGACCACACGCTTGCGGTTGACGAGGCGGGCGGCAAGTCCGCCGAGTCGTGCTGCCAAATCGCTGTTGCGCGCCCGGCGGCCCCGCCTACCGTCCCGGAGTTATGTTTCCGTCCAGCGACCCGCTCGCTCCTGACGACAACTTTGCCCGACGCCATCTGGGCTCCGATGACGCCGCCACGGCGGCGATGCTGGCCACGCTCGGTCAGCCTTCGCTCGATGCCCTGATCTCGGCGGCGGTTCCCGCCGCGATCCGGCGGCCCCGGCCGCTCAATCTGCCGCCGCCCGCAAGCGAAAGCGCCGCCCTGGCCGAGTTGCGCACCATGGGAAGCCAGAACCACCGGCACCGCAGCTTTATCGGCATGGGGTATTACGACACGCTCACCCCCGCCGTCATTCAGCGGAACGTTCTGGAAAACCCGGGGTGGTACACCGCCTACACTCCTTACCAGTCGGAGATCTCGCAGGGGCGGCTCGAGGCGCTGCTGAATTTCCAGACCATGGTCAGCGACCTCACCGCGATGGAGATCGCCAACGCCTCGATGCTCGACGAGGGCACCGCCGCCGCCGAGGCGATGATGCTCTGCCGCCGGGTGAAGGAGGGAACCGGCGGCGTCTTTTTCGTTTCGGCCGCCTGCCACCCGCAGACGATCGACATCGTGCGGACGCGCGCCCGACCGCTCGGCATGGAGATCGTGGTCGGCGATCATCGCACCTTCAAGGTCGAGGGCCGGGTGTTCGGCGTGCTGGTGCAGTATCCCGACACCTGGGGTTCCGTCCACGATTACGCCGGCCTATTTGCCGAGGCCCATGCCGCGGGCGCACTGTGCGTGGTCGCGACGGACCTGCTGGCGTTGACGCTCCTGCGTCCGCCCGGCGAGTTCGGCGCCGATGTCGTGGTGGGCTCGACCCAGCGTTTCGGCGTGCCCCTGGGCTTCGGCGGCCCTCACGCCGGTTTCTTTGCCACCCGCGATGCCTTCAAGCGCCAATTGCCCGGACGCCTCGTCGGCGTGTCCAAGGACGCGCGCGGCCGGCCGGGCCTGCGCCTCGCACTCGGCACCCGGGAGCAGCACATCCGGCGCGACAAGGCCACCTCCAATATCTGCACCGCCCAGGTGTTGCCCGCGGTGATGGCCTCGATGTACGCCGTGTACCACGGGCCCGAGGGCCTGCGCCGCATTGCGCGGCGGATTCATCGCCTGACCGGGCTGCTCGCCGCCGGTCTGAGCGAATTGGGCGTGCGCGTGAACAAGGAACCGGTGTTCGATACCCTCACGGTGGCCTCGGTCATGGCCGAGCGGGTGCACGGAGCCGCCCACTCCCGCGAGATTACGTTGCGCCGCATCAACGCCCGCACCGTCGGCCTCTCCCTCGACGAGACCACCACCGAGGCTGATTTGCGGGACCTGCTCGCAGTGTTTGGCGCCGAATCCGGCTCGGCCGCACCGACCGATTTCGTCGAATCCGGCGGGCTCCGGCCGCCCGCGCCGCTGGCGCGAACGTCGGGGTTCCTCACCCATCCCGTCTTCAACTCCTACCACACCGAGCACGAGATGTTGCGCTACCTCAAGCGCCTGGAGTCGCGCGACCTCTCGCTCTGCCATTCGATGATTCCGCTCGGCTCGTGCACGATGAAGCTCAACGCCGCGAGCGAAATGCTGCCGGTTTCCTGGCCCGAATTCAGCCGCCTGCACCCCTTCGCGCCGGCCGAGCAAACCCACGGCTACCAGGAGCTGTTCGCCGACCTCGAGACGTGGCTGGCGGACATCACCGGCTTCGCCGCGGTCTCGCTTCAACCCAACGCGGGCTCGAGCGGCGAGTATGCCGGTCTGCTCGCCATCCGCGCCTGGCACGAGGCCCGCAACGACGTCCGGCGCAAAATCTGCCTCATTCCGACCTCCGCGCACGGGACCAATCCGGCCAGCGCCGCCATGGCCGGCCTGACGGTGGTGCCGGTGGCGTGCGACGCGCAGGGAAATGTGGACCTCGCCGACCTGCGGGCCAAGGCCGCCCGGCACGCGGCGGAACTGGCGGCGCTCATGATCACCTATCCGTCGACGCACGGGGTGTTCGAGAGCGGGATCTGCGAGATCACCGCCATCGTGCACGAGCACGGCGGGCTGGTCTACATGGATGGCGCCAACCTCAACGCCCTCGTCGGGCTGGCGACGCCGGCGTCCCTCGGCGCGGATGTCTGCCATCTCAATCTTCACAAGACCTTCTGCATTCCCCACGGCGGGGGCGGACCCGGCATGGGCCCGATCGGCGTCGCCTCGCACCTCGTGCCCTACCTCCCGGGGCACCCGATGATTTCCCCGCAGGCCGCCCACCTGACCTTGCACAGCTTCCCGGGTGCCGTGGCGGCGGCCCCGTGGGGTTCGGCGTCGATCCTGACCATTTCCTGGATGTACCTCCGGATGATGGGATCCGACGGACTGACGGCGGCGACGCAGATGGCCATTCTCAACGCCAACTACGTGGCGCGCCGCCTCGAGCCCTGTTTCCCGGTGCTCTACAAGGGCGCCGGCGGCTGGGTCGCCCACGAGTGCATCATCGACCTGCGCCCGTGGAAACAATACGGCATCGAAGTCGAGGATGTGGCCAAGCGCCTGATGGATTACGGGTATCATGCCCCGACCATGTCCTTCCCCGTGCCGGGCACGTTCATGATCGAGCCGACCGAGAGCGAATCGAAAGCGGAGCTCGACCGGTTCTGCGACGCCCTCATTTCCATCCATGGGGAAATGCAGCAGATCGCGGACGGACGCCTGGACCGCGTCAACAACCCCCTGAAGAACGCGCCGCACACCGCGGAGGTCGTCAGCGCCGACCACTGGGACCGCCCGTATTCGCGCGAACTCGCCGCCTACCCGGCCCCCTGGACGCGGCAGTTCAAGTTCTGGCCCGCGGTCAGCCGCGTCGACAACGTCTACGGCGACCGTCACCTCATGTGCTCCTGCGCCGGGATGGGGGAGTAGGCCGCGCCAGAGGCGCACGACTGAGGCCTATGGCTGAAGGCCGCGGGCCCAAGGCGCATGGCGCGCCAGCGGCCAGAGTCCGAACCTCGCGACACGGCCAGCGGCGCCGGCCAAGACCGAACTTCGCGCCGGCAGTCGGTTGGCCGCTGGCGAACGTACAGGCCGCGATTGCCATCCGCGACGTCCCGATTGATGGTGGGCGCGATGAGAATCATCCGCCACCTGAGCCCTTCCGGACCCGCCTATGCCGCCCTGCAGACCGACGGGACGGCCCGTGAAATCGTCGGCGACCTGTTCGGCGAACATCGCGTCACCGATCGCGTTGTCCAGCCTGGGAAGCTGCTGGCCCCGTTGGTGCCGGCCAATCTGCTCGCCATCGGCCTGAACTACAAAAAGCACGCTGAGGAGGGCGGCCGCGGCGCGCCGCAAAAGCCGGTGTTGTTCATCAAGGCCAACAGCTCGCTGCAGAATCCGGGCGACCCCATCGAGATTCCCGGGCACCTCGCCAGCCAGGAGGTGGACTACGAGTGCGAACTGGCAGTCGTGATCGGCCGCCGTTGCAAGAACGTGCGGCGCGCCGAGGCGCTCGACTACGTGCTCGGCTACACCTGCGCCAACGACGTCAGCGCGCGCGACTGGCAGCGCAACCCGTGGGGCGGCGGCCAGTGGTGCCAGGCGAAGAGCTTCGACACCTTCTGCCCGCTCGGACCCGTGCTCGTGACCGGGGATGAGATCCCCAACCCCAACCGCCTGCGCATCCGCACGCTGCTCAACGGCCAGGCGATGCAGGACTGGAACACGAACGACATGATCTTCGACGTGCCGGCGCTGATCGAGTTTCTCAGCGGCAGCAAGACCCTGCTGCCCGGCACGGTGATCCTGACCGGCACGCCCCACGGCGTCGGCTTTGCGCGCACGCCGCCGGTCTGGCTGAAGCCCGGCGACACGGTCACGATCGACATCGAGAAGATCGGCGCCCTGACCAACCCGGTGACGCTGGAACAAGTGTAGGAGCGAGCTTGCTCGCGATCCGACTCCGTCCGAGGAGCAGACAATCGCCTGCACGGATCAAGCCGCCTTCACCATGAACCGCGTCCGCATCGACGATATCCCGTGGCAGGAGCAGCGTTCGCCCTCCGGACGTTTCCAGTCCTTCTGTCGCAACATCTCCATGGCTCTCGGAGGCGTCCGCAATGTCGGCACTTGGGGCGGCAGCCATCCGTTTGACCTGCAGCTCCGGCGCATTCCTCCGGGGGCCTCAGTCTGTCCGTTCCACTCCCACCTCGGGCAATGGGAGCTTTTCGTGGTCCGGACGGGGTCGGGAACGGTGCGCGCGGGGGCCGAGTCGCACCCGGTGCGGGTGGGTGACGTGTTCGTGCATCCACCCGGAGAACCTCACCAGATCACCAGCACCGGTGAGGCCGATCTCGAGGTGTTCATCGTCGCCGACAACCCGCCGCTCGATGCCTGTCATTATCCCGACTCAGACAAATGGGCCCTGCGGCCGCCGATGAAAGTGTTCCGAATGACCGAGGTCGATTATTTCGACGGCGAGGAGCCGCCGATGAACGGCGCTCTGACCTACCGTCCTTCCGCCCCGCCTCCACTGCCGCCCCTAACGCCCTTCGCCCAACGTCTGCTCCACGGCGACGACCTGGCGTGGGAATCCTGGCAGTCGCCGAAGCGGAAATTCGGCGGACACGCCAAGGAACTTTCCATCGCCCTGGGGGCCCGACGCAACACCCCCACCGGCCTCGGCGGCCATCCGTTCGATCTTGAGCTGGATCGGCTGGAGCCCGGCCAAAGCGCTTGCCCGTACCACAGCCACTCCGCCCAATGGGAGATGTACGTCATCCTCGGCGGCCGGGCCACGCTCCGTGTCGGACAGGAGACGATTGTCGCGTCCGCGGGCGAAGTGGTGCTGCACCCGCCCGGCGAGGCCCACCAGATTCGCAACGCGGAGGCCGAAGAGCTCCAATTCTATATCCTGGCCGACAATCCGCCCGTCGACGTGTGGCACTATCCGGACTCGGGCAAATGGGGCACCCGCGAGCCGCGTCTGATCTTCCGAATGTCCGAGGCCGACTACTACGACGGCGAGGAATGAATCGAGGCCCGGCCGACCGCCGGGAGCGCGGACGGCCCGTCCGCAACTTGCGCATGGCGGGTCGGCAGTCGGCGCCCCTGTATTTTAACCGAGGTTGCGGCGGCCGTACTTCCCTCACCGATCCCCAAGGCAGATTGTCACTCCAGCAA
>JBJKRV010000450.1:0-6089 GCA_046704465.1 Opitutaceae bacterium
GTGGGAACGGGAGGCCGCCTCCGACTGGATCTTCGGGGATGTGCCGGATCGGGTGGAGGTGGGTGAGGAAGCCGGAGTGCCGGTGTTCGCCTATCCGGCGCTCGTCCCGGTGGAGGCGGGCGTGGGACTGCGCCTGCTGCCGACGCCCGACCAGGCGGAGGCCGCGACCCGACGGGGATTGCACCGTCTCTTCGAGGAGCAGCTTCGGTACGAACTCGCGTGGCTGCAGCGTGACCTGCGCAGCCTGAAGGAGGTGGGGCTGGCGGCCGTGACGGTCACGCCCTCGAAGCCCCTTTCCGAACAGGCGGGCGCTTCGCTCCGCCGGTGGCTGTGCGCGCGCCCGGTGACGCCATTGACGGCGGCGGCGTTTGCGCGCGCGCTCGAACGGGTGCGGGGAGTAATGCACGGCCTGGCGCCCCGCTTGAAGGATCTCCTGAGCGATATCTTCGCGCGGCGGCAGGCCTTGCTGGCGCGGCCGGAGCCGTATCCGGAACTAGGCAGCGACCTGGCGGCGCTGGTGCCGGGCGATTACGTGGCCACCACCCCCTATCCCCGGCTCGCGCACTTTCCGCGGTACCTCCAGGCGATGCAGCTTCGCGCCGAACGCTGGCGCCAAAACCCGGCCCGTGATCGCGAACGCGCGGATCGCCTGACTCCCTACCTCCGGGCCGTGGCCGCGCTGGCCCGGGACCGGCCGGCGGCTCCCGAGGTCGACCGGTTCCGCTGGCTGGTCGAGGAATATCGCGTGAGCCTGTTTGCCCAGGCATTGGGCACGGCGGAGCCGGTGTCGGCGGTGAAGCTCGACCGCGCGTTGGCGGCGCTGCGGCGGGGCGAGACGAGCACGCCGTCGCCGGCGCCCCCGGGCGCCCCGATCGTGGTGGCGCCGCCGAACGGGCCGTTGAAAACCCTGGGCGCGCTTGACCGGCTGTTGCCACGGTCCTAAACGCCACGGGCGGGCGGAGCGAAGCGCCGTGTCCGGGAAAAGTTGCGACAAAATCGGCCTTTCCGGTTGTTCCAGGCGCATGACGTGCTAAGTTGCGGGATAACCCTCAGTCCAAGGTCCAGTTACCCCATGAACCCGTCGATTTCTGTCCTGCTGGAGCACAAAGGCTCCACTGTTTTCACCGTTTCGCCGCAACTGACGATTTCCGAGGCCGTCCACGAGATGAACCGCCACCGGGTCGGTTGCGTGGTGGTGATGGAAGACGGCCGGCTGGCCGGCATCTTTACCGAGCGCGACGTGCTGACGCGCGTGATTGCGAAGGATCTCGATCCGAAGGCGCACAAGATCGCCGAAATCATGACGCGCGACGTGATCACGATTTCTCCGGAGACCACGGTGGACGAGACGATCGAGATGTTCACCAAGCACCGGTGCCGGCACCTGCCGGTGGTGGTGGAGGGCAAAGTCCACGGCCTGATCTCCATCGGCGACACTTCGCGCTGGGTGGCCGAGGTGCACCGGCACGAGGCCGAGCAACTGAAGCAGTACATCGCGGGCGGCTATCCGACGTAGCCGGCGGCCGCGCTCCGGCGGGAGGAGGAAGGGCGCCGGCACAAATGGCTGGCCTCCGGCGGCGGCTTGGCTGAAGACTTCAGGATTCTCCGCGATGAATCTTGAAGCCGCCAAGTCCCACATCACCGCCGCGTTCGCACGCATGACCGCCCTTTACGGAAAGGCCGTCTTTGACGAGTGGACGATCGTTTCGCTCCAGGCCGACCAGGGCGCCGTTCTGAGCTACACCGGTCCGCGCGGAGAAAGCTTCCGCCGGCAGTTTGCCGCCGATGTCGTGCCGCTGCGCACGGAGATGGAAGGCCGGCGCATGGCGCTGGGCGACTTCGAGTTCACCACCGAGGGAGCCGGCACGCGGTTCGACGCCTGCGTCCGCATCGGCGAGGCGTCCTACCTGCTGTGTAACCACACGGGCAAATCGATGGTGGAAATCCGGGGTGATCCGCGCTGGTTGCACGCGCAGAAGGCGTTTGTGCACCTCAGCGAACGGTTCCGGGGCGACCCGCTGGATTCGTGAATTGGGCATCGATGCTCGCGGCGTGGAGCGCGCGGCCGTGATCGTGCGCCTTGCGATGCCTGGTTGCTGATTTGAAGGTCGCCGGCGCAGCCTCTCCTTACGAGAGCAGCCCTTGGTAGAGAAACCATCCGTAGGCCGCCACCAAGAGCCAGCCGGCCCAGCGGGGCAGCCCTCCGAGGAACAGGAGAAACAACCCGTGCAGCACGGCGGCGCCGATGAGCAGCAACAGGCTGATTTCGGCGAATCCGGGCACCGGCACCGGCTCGAACAGGGCGCAGATGCCGAGCGCGAGCGGGATGCAGATGTGTCCGTCGCCCACCTGCGAGCTGTAGACGACGTCGGCGCGCCGCTTCCAGCCCCAGTAGAAGGCGAAGAGGGCGTTGGGCACCACCATGAGCCATCCGCTCAGCCAACCGAGGTGACTCGCATTGAGAAAGCCTCCATGCTGGTGGTCCAGCCACGACATCAGCCAGTCCAGGCTCACGTAGGTGACGTAGGCGCAGGCGAGCACGCCCAGGACGTCCAGGTAGAGGCCCACGCCGAACGTCCGCTTCTGACGGACATTATGTTTGAGGACGTCGACGACCTGGAAGCACTGCCAGAAAAGAAACAATCCGATCAGCACGAGACCGGCGGTGCGCCGCAGGTGGCCCTCCTGGCCGAGCACCCACACCGCGGCGGTGAAAAAGACGACGGCGGCCAGCGTCAACAGCAGCGACAGGCGGTTGATCTGCTGTTCGGTCTGTTTTCCGCGCCGGGGTCGTGCGCGGCCGGCGGCGCCGGGTCGAGGCACGACGGCCAGGCCCCACAGCAGGGCGGGCACACCGAGGACGAGCGTGAGGTTCGTGACATTGTTGACGAGACAGTTGGTCAGGACCTCCCGCGCCGGCCCGTGGCGCGCCAGGACGAGGTAAACGAAGATGAGGTTACCCAGCCCGGAGCAGTAGGGCATGACGATCGTCCCCAGGGCCGTTCCCTCCAGCCCGTTGTCGAGCATCGCCTCCAGGCGCCACATCATCAACATCGAGGCGAGCACGAAGAGTCCGGTGTAGGTCCAGGGATTATCCAGCCCGAGCGACCGGATGAAGTCGGGGAACATCGACATGGTCAGAACACCTGGCGGCGGTGCAGGACGAATCGCGCCTGCCAGCGATCACCGCGACGGGTCAGCCGCGCCCGCGCCCCGAACGCGGCGCCGAGCACGGCGGCCGTGAGCACGGAGCGCCGCGGGCCGGCGGCGACGACCCGCCCCTCCTTCAAAACCAGCGCGTGGGAAAAGGCGGGCGTGATCTCGTCGAGGTGATGCGTGACGAGGACGAGCGTCGGCGCGCCGGTCCCGCGGGCGAGACGATCGAGAAACCCCAGGAAATGCTCGCGCGCGACGGGATCCAGACCGGCGCACGGCTCGTCCAGGATCAGCAGCCGCGGGCGGGACATCAGCGCCCGGCCGACCAGGACGCGCTGGCGTTCGCCTTGGGACAGCAGGGCCCATTCGCGATCGGCCAGGTGGGCGGCGCCGATGGTGCGAAGTATACCCGACGCGCGCCGGCGGTCGGCCGGCGTGATCTTTCGCCACAGATCGAGTTGGGCGTACCGCCCGCTGATGACCGTTTCGACGACCGGCTCGGCCGGCGGAATCATGGGATGCACCGCCGCTGTCACGAGGCCGAGATGCAGCCGCAGGTCCCGCCAATCCGCACGGCCGTAGCGGCGGCCGAGCAGGTCGATGGTGCCGCCGGTGGGCGTCATGTAGGCGGTCAGGGCCCGCAACAGGGAGGTCTTGCCGCTGCCGTTGGGCCCGAGGATGGTCCAGTGTTGCCCGCGTTCGACGCGCCAGGAGACGTCGCGGAGAATGACCGTGGAGCCGCGCTCGATCCGAAGATGCGAGATGGCGAGGATGGGGGCGGAGCGCCGGACGGGCATGACCGGCGGATGGTGGCGGCACCCGGGCCGTGACGTCAAATCGTCGCTCACTTTGCCAGAATGAGCAGCTGAGTGGCGTGCAGGACGCACGGCCGCCAAATGATGTCCGCACCGTCGCGCACGCAAGTCACGGTTGGCCGGCAGCCTGCACGCCGCGCGGAACCGAAGGCCGTTTTGCGAATCCGTTCCGGCGGTCCTCAGTCACCATCTACAAAAGGAGACCCCGATGAAACTGGTATCAAAGCTTTGGGTTGGAGCCACGACCGCCGCCCTGTTCACTGGCGCCGCGGCGCTGGCGCAAGTGGCCGGTGCGGTCAACGGCGCGGTTGGCGCCACCGGCGCCATTCCCACTCCGCCGCCGATGCCGCCCTCCGCCGCCATCAACGGAGCCGCCGGTGCCGCGGGCGCGCTGAACGGCATGCCGGCAGGCATGGCCGGCGGTCTCGGTGCCGCGGCCAACGCCTCGGATCTCGCCGGAGCCAACGCCGCAGCCCGTGCCGCGACCGCGGCCAATGCCGGAACGCGGTCCCTGTCGGTCGCGGCCAACCAGGGCATCGCCGCGTCAGCCGCATTGGACATGGCCGATACGATCCGGGCGATCAACGCGACGAGCCTGAAGATGCGGTCGGACCTGCTCACGGACCTGCACATGCGGTTGGACGCGAGCGTCCGGGCGATGGCCAAGCTCCACCGCCGGGCGGAGGCGCTCCATGGCCGGGCGTGGGCGGATTTCAAGGCGGCGGCGCGTGACGCGCACGCCAGGGAACGGCTGGTCCGCCGCGACCTGAGGGTCGCCGCGCGGGCCGACGCGGACGCTTGGGGCGATGCCCGCGCCAAGCTGGCGACCGATTATTCGGCTTACGGCAAGGCCGTGGCGCACACCGAGACGCTGGCTTCGGCCTCGGGGTCGGCGGGCATGGCGCAGACGCCGGCGCGATCGGATCGCGATGACGATCACACCACGCCGTCAGCCGGCGCCAGCGTCCACGCGCAAGGCGGGGCCTCGGCTTCGGCGTCCGCCCGAAGCTGAATCGCAGACCGAACCTGACCTTCCGGCCCCGGGGCGCTGCTGGCCCCCGGGGCCTCTTCATGGGCGGACGGCCTTTTTCGTGTAACTTCGAGGCGCCTGCCGGGTTCTCCTGACGTAACGCCAGCGATTCCTGCCATGAAACCCTCCCTGTCCCACCTGGTCGGTGTCGGGCTGCTCCTTGCGGCGCCCGCCCTCCTCTCCGCCAAGATCGAACGCACCGTCGAGAAGTCGTTTGCCGTCCAGCCCGGGGGCACGCTCAAGGTCGAGACCTCGGGCGGCGGCATCAGGGTGGAGCCGGGCAGCGGCTCGGAGGTTCATGTCGTCGTGAAGGAGGTCATCAACGCGTCGACCGATGCCGAGGCCGACAACCTGCTCAAGAATCTGAATCTGACCATCGAGCAGCAGGGCAACGACGTGACCGCGACGGCGAAGTACGAAGGCAGTCGCCCTGATTCCTGGTTTCATTTCGGCTCGTGGCCGCCGGTACGATGCGAATTCACCGTGACCGTGCCCGCGACCTACAATGTCGACCTGCGGACGTCGGGCGGAGGCATCCGGGTCGGCGACCTGAGCGGAAAGGTCGTCGCCCGCACTTCGGGCGGGGGATTGCAGTTTGGCAAGATCACCGGGTCGGTGGACGGCAACACCAGCGGCGGTGGCATCCGGCTGGCGGCGTGCACCGGTGACGTCAAGGTGCACACCTCGGGCGGCGGAATCCATCTGGGGCCGGTGGACGGGAGCGCCGACGTACGCACGAGCGGGGGCGGCATTTCGATCGAGCAGATCGCGGGGATCGTCAATGCGCACACCTCGGGCGGGCCGATTCACGCGGCTTTTTCCGGCCCGCTGAAGGGCAATTGCGATCTCTCGTCTTCGGGCGGCGGGATCACGGTGCGGGTCGACCCCAAGAGTGCCTTTAATCTCAACGCGAGCACCTCGGGCGGCGGGGTGAGCTGCGGAGTGCCGGTCACCGTGACCGGCGAAATGAAACGCAACCGGATCGTCGGCACGGTCAACGGTGGCGGCCACGAACTCCGGTTGCACACCTCGGGTGGCGGCATCCGGGTCGTGTCCGAATGAATTTGGGTCAGTGATCAGTTGTGCGC
>JBJKRV010000451.1:0-6662 GCA_046704465.1 Opitutaceae bacterium
CGGCAGGCGTAGAGGTGCAGGTTCCAGAAGCCTGAATCCTGGAGGCGCAGGCCCGAAATCCGCACGTGCCGGCAGCGGTCGATGAACATCAGGCGCGCCCGCTCGACCGCGAGGTTGGTGACCTTGCGGTTTTCCTTCCTCGCCCGCCAGTACTCCTTCCAGAACGGTACGCCGTTGCCGTCCAGAATGCCCGGGCCGGTGATGCGCACCCCGTCGAGATGCTGGGCGTTGACCAGCGCCATCCGCCACGGGGTGAAGTGCCCCTCGATCCGCGTCTCGCGCTTCGGTTAGTCCGCGATGTCGGTCGAGCCCTGCAGCACCGCCCCCTGGTCGAGGTGCAGTCCGACGCCCGGCTTCAGAAAGATCGACCCGCTGAGAAAGGTGCCTTGCGGGATCTCCACCACGCCGCCCGTCTTCGCCGCTGTGTCGATCGCCTCTTGGATCGCCCTGGTGGCCAGCGTCGTCCCGTCGCCGACGGCGCCATAATCCGTGACGAGGAACCGCCGTCCGGATGAATCTTGGGAATATCCTGCCACGGAGGTTGCGAGGCAGCCGAGGATGAGCCAAAGGACGGCGGGACGGGGTAGGTGCGTCTTCATCGGCGCCAAGGTTCGCGCGTTATGGCCGCAATACAAAGCTTCTGTGTGGAAACCGTCATTCCCTTTCGGGGCCCGCCGGCAAAAAAAGATCGGCCGAAATGTCTGAATCGCCCGCTTTGACCCGTCAGCGGGTTGAGGCGACAATTCCACGCCACGCGGAGCCAAATTGATCCACCATGAAGAGCACCAAAACCAAAGGGACGTTGTCCCCCGAACAACAGCGGGAACTGCTCGCTACCTTGAGGGACCGGTTTGAGCGCAACCTGAGCCGTCACGCGGATCTCGAATGGGCCAAAGTGGAGGCAAGGCTGACTGCCGGCCCGGGAAAGGTCTGGTCACTCCATCAGATGGAAAGCACCGGCGGCGAACCGGATGTCGTCGGTCAGGACCAGAAGACGGGCGAGATCCTCTTTTTCGATTGTTCGCCCCAGAGCCCCAAAGGCCGCACCAGTCTTTGCTACGACCGTGAGGCGCTCGACTCCCGGAAGGAATTCAAACCGAAGAACAGCGCGATGGACTTGGCGGCGGCCATGGGCGTCGAGCTGTTGACGGAAGAAGAATATCATTCACTGCAGCAATTGGGCGAATTCGACACGAAATCGTCGAGCTGGCTGAAGACCCCCCCGGAAATCAGAAACCTCGGCGGCGCCATCTTTGGGGACCGGCGCTTCGGCCGGGTCTTCGTCTATCACAACGGCGCCGAGTCGTACTATGCCGGCCGGGGATTCCGCGCCCGGCTCAGGGTCTGAGCTTTTCTCGTGACCAAGGCATGGCGTCGCCAAGCCGGGGTTTGGTGAAACCGGCGCTCCGCGCCGGTTCAAGCCCGCTCGGCCCCGCCGCCGCGGCGGGGTCGGAGATCGGGCGCCGCCCAAGCAGCCCGGATGGAAACGGACTCACGGCCCCAAGCCGTCACGCACCTCGGAAGACCGGCGGGCGCCGCCGGGCCGCAACTCCCCGTTTGATGCTGAACCGGCCGCCCGCGATCAGTCGACCCATCGGATGTTGCGGGTGTCGTGCTCGACGATCACCGGCTTCTCCGTGACGTGCAGCGTGACGTTCCGCAACGTGATGTCGGCGGCATCCTGGGCCCGGAAGCCGCGCCGGGCCGTGATGATCGCGTTTTCGATGGTGACCAGGTGCACCGGCTGCTGCGGAAGCCCGGTGATGGCGATCGCAGAGCCGGCGCCGAGGCAGTCGATGTCGCGGAGGAAGAAGTCGCGGAACTCGGGGGTCTTCGCCGGGTCGCGGTCGGGTGCGGCCTGGATCGTCGCCGCGCTGGCCGGCGTGTTGACGTAATGGGTGTCGAAGAGGATCGCCTCGCGTGCGATGCCCTTCATCACGATGTGGTCGACAGTGACGTCGCGCACGAGTCCGCCGTGGCCGACACCGCTTTTTACGCGGATGCCGGTGTCGGTGCCGATGAACGTGCACGCCGTGGCCCAGAGGTGCCGCATCCCGGCCTCGGTCGAGCCGCCGACGACGAAGCCGCCGTGGCCGCGGTACACGGTGCATTCCGCCACGATCACGTTCTGCAGGCCCGGTTCGCCCGGCCACGGACTCCGGCCGCCGGCTTTCATGCAGATGGCGTCGTCGCCGGTGCTCACCGTGCAGTGGTACACCACGACATTCCGGCACGGGCCGATGTCCATGCCGTCGCCATTCTGGGCCGACCATTCGTTGAAGAAGGTCGCATCGCGGATCGTGACGTCGGTGCAGCCCGACGGCACCAGCAGGCCACTGGGCGAGTTGCGGAGGGTCACGCCTTCGACCAGCACGCGGTTGCAGTCGGTCAGGGATACCAGGGGCGAGCGCCGGTAATCGCGAGCCGGCAGGGATTGCTCGGCCGTGGGGTGTCGGGTCGTCTGCGCCAGCTTCGCCAGGTAATCCTCGCCGTCCCGCGCCGCCTGCGTCGGCCACCAGATGGCGTCGCCATTACTGGTGACGCCGCCACTTGCCAGCAGCGCCTGCCATTCGGCGGCGGTGGTCTTCTCCTTTTTCACCGGGCGCCAGGTGTCGCCGGCGCCGTCGTAGATGCCCTCGCCGGTCAGGGCGATGTCGGATTGGCCGACGGCGCGAATCGCCGGGGAGGCATAGTAGCCGCGGTTTCCGCGCCGCACCATCGGATAGGCGGCATGATCGGCGGTGAACTGGACGAGCGCGCCGCGCTCGGCATGGAGGTCGACCCCGCTCCGGAGCACGATCGGTCCGGTGAGCCAGAGGCCGGGCGGCACGACCACGTGTCCGCCGCCGGCCTGCGCGCAGGCCGCGATCGCCCGGGCAAAGGCCGAGGTGTTGAGCGCCTGGCCGTCACCGACGGCGCCGTAGTCGGTGATGGGAAAATTCCGGTCGGGAAACGTGGGCTCGGGCACGGCCGGCATCGGGAAGGGGGCGGCGGCGAGATAATGCGCAATCGGGGCCGCGGCGGCTGGCGCGGAGAGGATGGCGGTCGCGGATCCAATCAGGACGAGGGGGAGCAGGCGGTTCATGGGTGGGGTGAAGATGGATGGGGAATACAGGATGGATGCGCATTAAGGTGACGTCGGCCCGGTCTGGCAATCTGGAGGCTGTCCGGCGCTCACACTTTCCGGTTTCCAGACAACGGCGTGGCCGGGGCAGCAACGCGGCCGGCGCGGACCCGCCGGGTTTACCGGCCTTCGCGCCGCCGCTGGTTCACGGCAGGCCGCCATTCTACGGCCGCCGGGGTTATTCCGACGAAGGCGCGGAAGCCCTCGCCCGGCGGATGATCCAGACGTAGAGGATTCCGATCAGCAGCACGAAGGCGGCGGTCGCGACGTACGGAGCGGCGGCGAAATCGGCCGGGGCCAGCGCCAGCGGCGCGCCCTTGTCGGACGTCGGAAAGTATCCGGCCTGGGCGGCCACGATCAGCCCGGCCAGGACGACGCCAAACAGGCTTTCGCCGACGATCATGCCGGACGAGACCAGGACGGCCAGCCGCCGGGCGTGCTCCGGATTGTCCCGACGCGCCGCCCAACGGTCGTAGACATGCCCGATCATGGCGCCCACCACGACCGGAGCCGTCGCCGACGTCGGCAGGTAGATGCCGAGCCCGACTGCCAGCGGGGGCAGCCGGAGCCATCGAAGTGCGCCCAGGCCTTCGTCAATCAGGACCAGGACCACGCCAACCACGGCGCCCGCGCCGACCATGGCCCAGTCGAGTTTGCCTTCGATCACGCCCTGGGCCAGGGCCGAGATCAGATTGGCCTGCGGAGCCCCCAGAGGCTGCCCGACGGCGCCGGCCAGGTGCGGTGCGCCCGCGAACCCGTAGGCGTGGTTCAGGAGATTGAGCACCGGGGGGATCACCGCCGCGCCGGCGATCACGCCGATGATCAACGCCCATTGCTGGGCCCGGGGCGTGGCGCCGACCAGTTGGCCCGTCTTGAGGTCCTGCAGGTTGTCGTTGGAAATCGTGGCGACCGAGAAGACGATGGCGGTGGCGAACAGAGCGTAGGCGACCAGCGCGCTCTGGTCGGTCGCAGCCGGTCGGGCCACGGCGATGAAGAGGGTGGCGCAGACGATGATCGCCAGGATGCCGACGCCCGAGATCGGACTGTTCGACGCCCCGATCAGTCCGGCCATGTAACCGGTGATCGCCGCGACCACGAAGCCGCCGATAAAGACAAACGGCAGCGCGGCCGTCACGAGCGGCAGCGTTTCACGCGCGAGCGGCGTGCCGCCGAGGAACACCTTCAGGAGTCCGCTGATGACGGCAAGGCAGGCGACGGCCAGCAGCCCGATCCAGAAGGGCGAGATGTCGACATCGCGTGTATCCGTTGTTCGGCCGGCGCGGCGCGAGGCCGCCAACGTCGAGATCATTCCCCGAAAGACGGGTTTGGCCAGTTTCGTCAGGCTCCAGATGGCGGCGACGGCAATGGCGCCGGCGCCGATGAACCGCACCTTGTGCAGCCACACGGAGAGCACGACCTCGCCGAGCGCCCGTCCGTGTGCCGGCTCCATGGCGGAAAGGATCGGCACCGCGCCGGCCCAGGCGATCAGCAAGCCCACGAGCATGGCGGCGCCCACGGAAAGGCCGACCAGATAGCCCACCCCGACCAGCGCCAAAGAAAATGTGAAGTCGTAGCCGGATGCGCCGGCTCCGAGGCGAAAATACCCGGTCACTTCGCCGATCGCCACCCGGGTGGCGGCGAGGATCGCCATGAAGGCCGAGGCGACCGAACCATAGACCAGCGCAAGCAATCCTTCCCGCGCTCCGGCGGAGGCTTCGCGCGCCTGGGTGCCGACCTCGAGGACCTCCGCGGCCGCGACGCCTTCGGGATAGGGGAGGTCGGAGGTCGTCACCATGGCGCGGCGCAACGGGATCGTGAACAGCACGCCGAGCACGCCGCCTGAGGCGCTGATCCAAAACGAGGTCCAGAACGGGAATCCGGCCCACCAGCCCACGATGACGAGACCCGGCAACACAAAGATGATCGCGGACAAAGTGCCGGCGGCCGAGGCCACGGTCTGCACGATGTTGTTCTCGAGGATCGAGGAGTCCTTGAACACCGACAGGATCGCCATCGAGATCACGGCCGCCGGGATCGAGGTGGCGAACGTCAGCCCGACCTTCAGGCCGAGGTAGACGTTGGCCGCCGTGAACAGCAGCGTGATCAGGACGCCCAGAATCAGCCCGCGGATCGTGAGTTCCCTGACCGGACGTTTACCGTTAAACTGCGATGCTGGCGCCATGGTCCGAAGCTTGGAGCGATTGCCCTATCGTGCCGCCCTCAAAACCGGCGAATCTTCACTCGACGCGCGGACACAGGCGGGCATGGGAGGGTTCTCCCCAATGTGAAGCGACGTGGAGCGACGTCGATGCATTTTGCGTTCCCGTTGACGGGGCAGGGCCTCGGAAAAACCGACGTTCGTGCGGTCGGACCGGGCGGTGACAGGGCGCACGGGCTGACCACGGAGCGCGCGCCGCCGGCGCGCCCAGACCGGTCCGATAGGAGTGACAAAGCGGGCGGGCCGCCCGCGCTCCCGGCTTGGTTCGACACCAGTGCGCACCCGTTCCCGTTTCGTCTCCTGGCGGCGAGGAGTCCCTGCGAGGTCGGGACCCTTTCGATTATTTCTTCGGGGCGCCGGCTGGCGTGGCGGCACGGTGCTTAGGTCGGCGGATCACTCTCAGCTTCCCACTGCGACCTCCTCCGCAGAAGAACCGGTCGCCGCCGTCGGACTCGAGTCCGGCAACGGCCACACCAGAGGGCATCTCCAGCTTATCCAGGACCTCACCGGTGCGGGCATCAATGCGCCGCACGTCGCTTTCGTCGCCCTCCCAGGTGCCGTGCCAGAGTTCGCCGTCGACCCAGGTGACGCCCGTGACGTAGCGGTCGGATCCGATGGTGCGCAGAACCGCCCCGGTTTCGGGGTCGAGCTGGTGGATCTTCCGCGCCTCGTACTGTCCGATCCAGAGTGAGCCTTCGGCCCACGCGAGCCCCGAATGGCGGACACCCGGTGCGGGGATCGTGGCCAGCACGCGGCCGGTCTCCGGATCGACCTTCTGGATGCGGTCTCCGGCGAGCTGAAACAGGTGGCGGCCGTCGAAGGCGGTGCCGGCACGCGCGGCGACCTCGATGGTCCGCCGGATCGTGCCGTCGGCGGGATCCAAGGCGTTCAGCCGGTCGCCCGACGCGAACCAGACCTGGCGGCCGTCAAAGGAGACGCCGTGCACCTGGTCGATCCCGGGAAAGGGCCCGTATTCCTGGACGATTTCGGCGGCGGATCGATTCATGGGTATGGTCTAGTTGCCCAGCAAGGGAGAGGGGAGGAGCAAGGTCGTGGTGAACCCCGGCATAGGCGGGCTCGTCCAACGGCGGGCCCGCCCGCGACCCAACGAATGCACTTTGCCTGCAGCCGCAAGCGCGTCGAGTGCGCGTTGCACGGTGCGCTGGCTGGCGCCCAACGCCAGCGCCAGGGCCGAGCTCGACCACGATTCGCCATCGGCGAGGAAGGCGAGCACCGCCGCATGCGCGTCGTCGACGGGGCGCGCCAGCACAACCACCTCGCGTCCGCGGGGCGGCGCCAGCACAAAACCCCGTTTCGTCG
>JBJKRV010000452.1:0-2825 GCA_046704465.1 Opitutaceae bacterium
CCCGGCCGACGTGCAGGAACTCGCCGGCGTCCAGCGCCGCCTGCTTGACGCCGCCGCATCCGCGCTCAAGCCCGGCGGCCGTCTCGTCTATTCCGTCTGCACGCTGACGCGGGCCGAGACCACCGCGATGGCGCAGGAGTTCGGTCGACGGCATCCCGATTTTGAGCCCGCGGCCGTGTTTCCGCCGATCCTCGGTCAGGAGCCGGAGAGCGGCGGTGCCGGGTCGGTGGCTCCAGATGCGCCGCCGCCTTCCGGTCTTGCGCCGCCGGCCGCGGTCATGCTGTGGCCGCAGGATCTCGACGCCAACGGCATGTTCATCGCCGCCTGGCGAAAAGCCTCCGGGGCGTAGGCCCGCTCCGCCCCCGATTCCGGTTCCTCCGCCGGCCCGTCGCCGGCGAGGAATTGGACTTTCGCCCGTCGACTTGATCCGGCTCAAGGCGCGCCCGGCGGAGGACGGTTATCCTGGAAGCAGGAAACGAAACGGAGGCATTGGAAATGAAACCATTCGACCGCGAACCCACTTCCCCCTGCATTGATCGCCGCGGATTCATCCGCCGCGCCGGAGCCGTCGGGGCCGCGTTCCTCGGTGTCGCCGCGCTTGCATCCGATCTCCGCGCCCAGACTGCGCCGGCCCCGGCCGGGTTGGTCGACGTCGACGGCCGGGACATCCGCGGCGCCCGGTTGAAGGCGGACAGCGTGATGGCGGACGCCACGCGCCTGCCGCCGCCGATCACCCGCGACCACGCCATCCACCACGACATCGAGCTCGAGGCCCGCGAGGTGGAGGCGAAGCTCGATGACGACGCCCGGTTCACCTTCATGACCTGGGACGGCCAGGTGCCCGGTCCAATGATCCGGGTCCGGCAGGGCGACACCGTGAAGCTCACCATCAAGAGCGCGAAGACCAATATGCGCCCGCACAACCTCGACATGCACGCCGTCTACGGCACGGGCGGCGGATCGGCGGCGACGATGGTGGCTCCGGGCCAGAGCGTCACCGAGCAGTTCAAGTGCCTGTATCCGGGCGCCTTCATCTACCATTGCGCCGTCCCGGGCCTGGACGAACACATCAGCAGCGGCATGTTCGGCATGATCGTGGTCGAGCCCCATGAAGGGCTGCCGAAGGTCGACCGCGAATTCTACCTGGGACAACACGAACTCTACACCAAGGAGCCGTTCGGCAGCTCGGGCACGCTGCACTTCGACTACGACGCCATGCTCCGGGAGGACCCGAACTACGTGCTCTTCAACGGCGCGGTCGACGGCTACACGCCCGACTACTTCGGCGCGCTGCCGGCCCGGGTCGGCGAGACGGTGCGGGTCTTCATGGTGTGCGGCGGCCCGAACCTCCTGTCGAGCTTCCACGCCATCGGCAACGTCTGGACCCGCTGCTGGCCGCAGGGCGCGCTGGCCAACCCGCCGTTGCGCTATGTGCAAACGCAGCCCGTGCCGCCCGGCAGCTGCTTCGTGGGCGACATGGACCTGCCGGTGCCGGAGACAATCAAGCTGGTGGACCACGCCCTCACCCGCGTCACCCGCAAGGGCCTGATGGCGATGATCGACGTCAAGGGCGCGGCGCATCCCGAAATCTACCGGGCCGGGGCCTGATCATCCGGCCGGCGCTCGCCGGGGTTTGCCCCGCAGCCGTCCCCGTGCTTTCGTTCGCGCCTTGGGCGCGAACAAGGTCACTTCCGAGACGGTACGGGACGGATACAACGACGCGAACGTCGTGGTCCACTATTCACGGGCGGCGCACCAGCTTGGACTCTGGGCGTCCGAGCGGCTCATGATCCAGCGCTGGTTTCCCGACCGGGATGCGCCGCTGCTCGAAGTCGGATGCGGCGCCGGCCGCGTCGCCCTGGGTCTGTGGGAACTCGGCTACGGGCGCCTGACCGCCGTCGATTTCGCGGAGGAGCTGCTCGACCAGGCGCGCAGTCTGGCCCGCCTCCGCGGCGCCGAGTCCGTCCGGTTCATCCTGGCCGACGCCACCCGACTCGGAGTTTGTCACGTATTACGTGACAAACATCCGAGCGGACCCGGGGCGGGAGGCTTTGCCGGCGCCCTGTTCATGTTCAACGGCCTCATGCAGATTCCCGGGCGCGAAAACCGGCGCCGGGCCCTGGCCGGCATCCGCGCGCGGTGCCGCCCCGGCGCCACCCTGTTGTTTACGACCCACGATCGCGACGACGATCCCCGCGAGCGCCTCCATTGGGATGCCGAGGCGACGCGATGGGCGCAGGGCGGGCAGGACCCGCGCCTGGTCGAGTTTGGCGACCGTTATTTCCGGGACAGCCACGGCGGGAACACGTTCATGCACCTTCCCACCCGCGGCGAGGTCCTGGACGACCTCGCGGCCACCGGGTGGACACCGTGTTTCGACGCGATGCGCCGCGTGCTCGCACCGGAATCCGAGGCGGTACGTGCATTTTCCGACGAATGCCGGTTCTGGGTGGCGACTCGGACCGGAGGCGCCCGCCCGGGCAACCGCCGCGCATCGCGCCGCACCGGGCGCGCCCTCCCGGGGGCACGCCCTTCGTCATGATCACGAGGGTGGTCAGCGGCGGACAAACGGGGGTCGATCGCGCCGCCCTGGACTTTGCCCGGAGCCGGAATCTCCCGCACGGCGGCTGGTGTCCGCTCGGCCGGCGGGCCGAGGACGGCGTGATTCCCGACGCCTACGGACTGCGCGAAACCCCGTCCGATGATCCGGCGCAACGGACGGAGTGGAACGTGCGGGACAGCGATGCCACGGTGATCTTCACCGCGGGGCCGGCATTGGCCGGTGGATCGGCGCTCGCGGCGGCCTGCGCGCGCCGTCTGGGGCG
>JBJKRV010000453.1:0-5097 GCA_046704465.1 Opitutaceae bacterium
CGTGGGCACAGACACCGGCTTGTGCTCTGCGAATAATGTTGAGCGCTCGGGGAGGAAATTGACTTAGCCATTACGGCGCGGCATCGATTTTGATTTATGCTCCTCGACTTTTCCCAGCTCCCGGCCCGGGACGTCTACGGCTGGATGACGAGCGCGATCGTGCCGCGGCCGATCGCGTGGGTCTCCACGATTTCGGCCGCCGGGCGGACCAACCTCGCCCCGTTCAGCTTCTTCCAGGGCGTGACCTCGAACCCGCCGACGCTGATGTTCGTGCCGGTCAATAACCGCGACGGCCAGCCGAAGGATACGCTGCGCAACCTCCGAGAGGTTCCGGAATTCGTGGTGCAGGTGGTGCCGTTTGCCCTGGCCGAGACGATGAACGCCTGCGCCGCGACGCTGCCCTACGGCGAGAGCGAGTTCGAAAAGTTCGGCATCGCCGCGACGCCCTCGACCCGGGTGCGCCCGCCGCGCGTCGCGGCGGCGCCCGTGGCCTTCGAATGCACGCTCCACCAGGTGGTCGACGTCGGCGAGGGCCCGCTGGCGGCGCACGTCGTCTTCGGGCGCATCCAGCTCATGCACGTGGCGGACACCGTGCTCGGCGCCGACCGCCGGATTGACGCGGGAAAGCTCGATCTCATCGGCCGCCTCAGCGGCGACTGGTACTGCCGGACGACCGAGCGGTTTGTGGTCAAGCGGCCCGCGTAACCGGCGGAGTGAAAGTGACCCGCCGGCGCTCTTTCAGAGCCACGGCGGGCAGGGAGTGAGGGTGCGGGCGACCAACGGTCGCGTTCACTTATCCGGCCGGTAGGGCGGAAGGGTGTCGGCGCCGGGCGTGACCTTCTGGAGATTGGGAGTCACGTCCGCCTTTACGCGCCCGCCCGCCCACTCGATGCCGCCGACCAGCATCGCCTGGTAGGCCGGGTTCTCCCAGACATCCTCGCGGTGGCCCATGGCGTCGTACCACACCCGGCCGCGGCCGAAGGTTCGGGCCCAGGCGAGGGGATAGGGCGGCCGCTCGTACGCGGCGCCCTGCATGCCCTTCGTCTCCATCACCAGCAGGACGTGGAGGTTGGGGGCGAACTCCTTGAGGGAATACCACTCCTCCTTCAACTCCAGCGCGGGACCGAGGCCGCCGCAGCCCGGAAACGCCGGATCCACGACCCGCGCCGTCGCGACCTGCTGCGCATTGTGGTGGATGAACTCCCCGCCGAGCATCAGGATGTACGGATCCGACGCGGCGCCATGGTTCACGTACCGGCTCTCGGGGTTGCCCGGATTGCCGCCGCCGTGCTCGAAGGTGTGGAAGGTGTCGCTCGCGCTGTGCAGCCCGACGAAGCCCTTTCCGCCGGCGATCGCGTCGAGCAGGGCTTTCTTGCCGGCGGGCGTCAGCGGGGGCTGTCCGTCCTCGCCGGAAGCGAACAGGTCGCCGGAGGTGTAGAAGACGTAGACATCGAACCGGTCGAGGTAGGCGGGGGTGAACAGGCTGCCGTCCTTGCTGCACGTCAACTGGAAGTCGTGCTTCGCCGCCAGCGCCTCCAGGATACGCTCCGAGAAGCTCGGCTGGCCGTCCACCCGCTTGACCACGCTGTGCTCATAGCCGGAGGACTTGGTGAAGTAGAGGACGCGCAAGGGCGCGCCGGTCGGTGCGGCCGCGAGACCGATCATGGTGCCGAGGCCGATGAGGGTCATAAGGATGGAGGAGGTGCCGGCATTCACGGCCACCAGCATACGCGGTGGAACCCGCGGCGCAATCTTCCGGACTGTCGGAGAATGAGTCCGCTTGGTGGAACCGGCGGCCCGCTCGGAGATCGGGCCCCACCCGTGCCGACGGGAGCGGGGCGTACCGCTACCGACGATCCTACTATTCGCCGTGGCGCGGGTGGGTACGCAGCGGAGCGCCGCGCTTCCCGCTTGCGCCGGCGCCGGATCCGCCAACCTTGGGGCGCCATGTCAGCCTTGTTCTCACCGTTGACCCAACGCAGCATCACGCTGCGCAACCGCATCGTCGTTTCGCCGATGTGCCAATACTCGTGCACCGACGGCTTCGCGACCGACTGGCACCTCGTGCACCTGGGATCCCGGGCCGTGGGCGGGGCGGCGGTGGTGATGGCCGAGGCCTCGGCGGTCGAGGCGCGCGGCCGGATTTCGCCGCAGGACCTCGGCATCTGGCAGGAGGCGCATGTCGAACCGCTGGCCCGGGTGGCCCGGTTTGTCCGGGAGCACGGGGCCGTGCCGGCGATCCAGCTCGCCCATGCCGGGCGCAAGGCTTCGACGGGCCGACCCTGGGAGGGCGGTGGGCCGTTGACGTCCGCGCAGAACGGCTGGACCGTCGTGGCGCCGAGCGCCCTCGCGTTTGACACCGGTCACGCCGTGCCGGAGGAACTGGATGCCGCCGGCCTCGGTGCGATCAAGGATGCCTTTGTCGCCGCGGCCCGCCGGGCGCTGGCCGCGGGCTTCGAGCTGGTGGAAATCCACGCGGCCCACGGCTACCTGCTGCACCAGTTTCTCTCCCCGCTGAGCAACCGCCGCACCGACCGGTACGGCGGCACGTTCGAAAACCGGACGCGGCTGCTGATGGAGGTGGTGACGGCGGTGCGGGCGGTGTGGCCCGAGCGCCTGCCGCTGTGGGTGCGCGTGTCCGCGACGGACTGGGCCGAGACCGGCGGCTGGGATCCGCCCCAGACGGTGGAACTGGCCCGGCTCCTGAAGGCGGCGGGCGTCGATCTGCTCGATTGCTCATCGGGCGGCACCCTGCCGCACGCCCGGATCCCGGCGGGCCCCGGCTTCCAGGTGCCGTTTGCCGAGGCCGTGCGGCGGGAAACCGGGCTGGCCACCGGCGCCGTGGGCTTGATCACCGACCCGGCGCAGGCGGAGGCGGTCGTGGCCGGCGGCCGCGCGGACGTCGTGCTGCTGGCGCGCCAGTTTTTGCGCGATCCCTACTGGCCGCTGCACGCCGCCCGGACGCTCGGCGTTGACCTCGCGTGGCCGGTGCAATATCGACGCGCCAAGGACTGAGATGGACGCGACCGCAATCAAATCCAGGATCCGCACGATCCGCGGCTGGCCCAAACCCGAGGTCAACTTCCGGGATGTCACGACGCTTTTCCAGGATGCGGAGGCGTTTCGCGGCACGATCGACCTGCTGGCCGACCGGGCGAAGGGCCACCCCATCGATGTGGTGGCGGCGGTGGATGCGCGGGGATTCATCCTCGGCGGGGCGCTGGCCTACAAGCTCGGCAAGCCCTTCGCCCTCGTGCGCAAGAAGGGCAAACTCCCGTTCAAGACCGTGGCGGCCGACTACGCGCTGGAATACGGCACGGCCACGATCGAGGTGCATGCGGACGCCTGCCGGCCCGGCGACCGGGTGCTCATCATCGACGACCTGATCGCGACCGGCGGGACTTTGCTGGCGGCGGCCAAACTGTTCCGCGCCCTCCGGGGCGAAGTGGTCGGCGTCGCGGCCGTGATCGACCTGCCGGGCTTGGGCGGCTCGCGCCGGCTGGCGGAGGCCGGTTTGCCGGTGATCACGCTTTGCTCCTTCACGGAAGGCGAGTGACGCCAGGGTCGCGGGTTCCGTCGGCGGGCCGGGGCGCGCCTGGGTACAGGAATTCTCGGGAATAGTCGGGGATTCGACGTCTCACACGGGAGTATCGCTTTTGTCGGGGATGGCGCCGCACGGTGCGGTGGCCCCCAATGGCGAGAGCGCTCACCCCTGATCCTCATGACCAAATCAACCCGATTCATCATCACCGCCGCCGCCATGGCCGGCCTCTATGCCGGCTCATTCGCCGTGAACCTCCGCGCCGCCGACAGCGCCGCCGGCACGCCGGCCACCAAGGATGTCGCCGCCAAGAACAGCTGCAGCGGCAAGCACGGCTGCAACGGGCAGTCCCAGGCCAAGAGCCAGAAGCAGGCTCCGGATCCGGGCAAGTCCGACATGAAGAAGGACACGGCCAAGAGTTCCTGCAGCGGCAAGAATGGCTGCTCGGGCAAGGCCGGAAAATAGCTTCGCGTCGCGGTGCCCCGCACCTGATTCATCCGCGGCCGGTGGCGAATCCGCCGGCCGTTGTTAGGTTGCGGTGCCCGCTTCACCGCCATGCCTGCCAACCGATTCAACGCCCACACCGACTATGGCATCGGGATCGGGCTCCGCGTGCCGCATTACCAGCATATCCTCACCCGCAAGCCGACGGTCGACTGGTTCGAGATCATCTCCGAAAACTTCATGGTCGACGGCGGGCGGCCGCTCGAGGTGCTGGACCAGATTCTTGAGCAGTACCGGGTGGTGCAGCACGGCGTGTCGCTTTACCTGGGCTCGGCGGACCCGTTCGACCGCGCCCACCTCAGGCGGCTGAAGGCGCTGACCAAGCGCACCAAGACGCCGTGGCTGACCGATCATCTCTGCTGGGGCAGCGTCGATGGCACCTACACCCACGACCTGCTGCCGATGCCCTACACGTTCGCCGCCGCCCGGCGCACCGCGCAGAAGATCCGGCAGCTTCGCGACTATCTCGAAATTCCGATTTGCGTGGAGAACGTCAGCAGCTACGCGGAGTTTCACGTCTCCGAGATGACCGAGTGGGAATTCCTCACGGAGGTCGTCGAGCGGGCTGATTGCGGCATTCTGCTCGACGTGAACAACATCTACGTCTCGTCGCGCAACCACGGCTTCAATCCCTACGACTATGTCGACGGCGTGCCGGCCCACCGGGTGGCGCAGATGCACATCGCCGGCCACACCAGGTTCGAGAAGTACATCCTCGACACGCACGACCATCCGGTGATCGACCCGGTCTGGAAGCTCTACGCCCACGCCATCCGGCGCTGCGGGGTGACGGCGACGCTGCTCGAGTGGGACGACAAGATCCCGTCCTTTCGGGAAGTGCATGCGGAGGCGCTCAAGGCCAACGCGTTCATCGCCGGGGCGCGCGCGAACCTGGCGCCGGATCGGGCGGCGGCGGCGGCTGGAACCGTCCGATGACACCGAGCGACCCCGCATCCCGCCGGTTGCGATCGACGCCGGACCTGAAGGCCGTGCAGCGGGCGATGGCGGCGGCGGTGATGCGGCCATTGGGGCCGGGCGAACGCACGCGGCGC
>JBJKRV010000454.1:0-18909 GCA_046704465.1 Opitutaceae bacterium
CCCTCCGGACGTGGCCAACTCAATCAGCCGGCGCGTCTGCGGTGACAGCGGTTCCCCCGGTGATGTTCGCTCGTTCCAAGACGGTGGATTTGATTTTGGCCGCCAGCTCGGGGTTCTTTGCCAAGGCGTCTTTTGCCGCCTCGCGGCCCTGGCCCAGCAACTCTCCGTTGTGGGCAAACCAGGCGCCTTTCTTCTCCAAGACCTTGTACACCAGTCCCAGGTCGAGCAACGAGCCCATCCGGGAGATTCCCTCGTCGTACATGATATCGAACTCACATTCGGTGAACGGCGGCGCGACCTTGTTCTTAACCACCTTGATCTTGGTGCGGTTGCCCACAACCCGGCCGTCAGGTGTCTTCAGTTGATCTTTTCGGCGGATGTCGATGCGGATGGAGGAGAAGAACTTCAAAGCTCGACCGCCGGGTGTCGTCTCAGGATTGCCAAACATCACACCGATTTTTTCACGAATCTGATTGGTGAAGATGCACACGCATTTCGTGCGACTGACCACCGAGGTCAGTCGGCGCATGGCCTGGCTCATCAGGCGCGCCTGTGCGCCCACGGTGGCATCGCCCATCTGCCCGTCGAGCTCCGCCCGCGACACGAGCGCCGCTACCGAGTCGATGACGATGACGTCGATCGCGTTGGAGCGGATGAGGGTCTCGGCGATATTCAGGGCATCTTCGCCGCTATCGGGTTGGGAAACCAGCAGATCATCCAACCGCACGCCGACGGTTCGCGCGTATTTTGGGTCGAGCGCGTGCTCCACGTCGATGAACGCGGCGAGGCCGCCGCGACGCTGTGCTTCCGCGATGACGCCGAGGCAGAAGGTGGTCTTGCCTGAAGCTTCGGGTCCGTAGACCTCGACGATGCGCCCGCGGGGCAGGCCGCCGACTCCGAGCGCAAGGTCAATGGCCAGCGAGCCGGTCGAGATGGTGTCCACGACCATCCGCGTGGCGCTCCCCAGCCGCATGATTGAGCCCTCGCCAAACTGTTTGGTGATGGCGGAGACGGCCAGCTCGACATTTTTGGCCCTCGCGGGATCCAGGGTGGTCTCGGCGGATGCAGGGGGGGCGGGCGCTTTGGCGGGGGTGGCTTTGGACATGTGAACTAGGGGATTAAGGGAGGCATTCGTCGCGGATATAGACCCGATCCGGTCGAAGCGCGATCGCGCGCGCGTCGGGCCGAGGTTTCTTCTTCCGCAAAGCGTTCGTCGGCGCAAACGAAAATAACGCGCCGCGGATCCCCCGCATCTGGCGGCAAGGCACGGAAAATTCGAATCAAGGGGATCAGCGGCTGCCCGAATACCCAAGATACCACTCGACGAACCGCGAGATTCCATCCGGGAGCGCGACCTTAGGCGTGTAACCGAGGGCAGCCCGGGCTCTCCCGAGATCCGCACAGGTTTCGGGCATCTCGGTCGCCATCGCGGGCAGCAGCTCCAGTTTTGCCTTCTTGCCCAACGCCGACTCCAGCATCTCGACAAAGCGCGCCATCTCCACGGGCTGGTTATGTCCAAGATTGAAGATCCGCCACGGAGGGACCGGTTTCTCTGTCGGCGGGAACAACAGCGCCTTGAGCACGCCGTCCACGATGTCATCGATATAGGTGAAATCGCGGCGGTATCGGCCCTGGTTGAAGAGCTTGATGGGGTTTCCCTCACAGATGGCGCGGGCGAACAACATCGGCGTCATGTCGGGCCGGCCCCAGGGGCCGTAGACCGTGAAAAATCTCAGACCGGTGAGATTCAAGCCGTGCGTGTGGGCATAGCTATAGGCGATGGCTTCGTTGGCCTTCTTGGTCGCGGCATAGAACGAAAGCGGGCGGCCTGCATCGTCCTCCTCGCGGAACGGCAACCGGGCGGTGGCGCCGTAGATCGAACTGCTCGAGGCATAGACAAGATGTTTCGGGGGGTGGCGGCGGGCCGCCTCCAGCACGCCAGCAAACCCGTCGAGGTTGCTGTGCACGTAGGCGGCCGGATTCTCGAGGCTGTAGCGCACGCCGGTCTGCGCACCGAGGTGGACCACATAATCGGGCCGGTAACCGTCATAGAGACTCCCAAAGGGGCCGCTCTCGGCAAAGTCCGCGCGGACAAAGCGGAAGTCGTTCAGCTTCGCCAATTCGGTCAGACGGGCGCGCTTCAATTCGAGCGAGGCGTATTCGTTCAGGTTGTCCACGCCCAGCACCTCGCAGGTCTGCGCCTGGGCCAGACGCTGACAAACGTGGAAGCCAATGAAACCGGCTGCGCCCGTTACCAGGACTTTCATCGCCCGGGGGTCTAGCTGAAAGGGTGGGGCCCCGCTAGGCAAATTTCCGCTGGACCGCATGCGCCCGCGGCCCCCGGAAAAAAACCGAACCTTTCTCTTGATTGCCGGGAAATCGCATCTATAAGTTGCGCCACTTTTGCCACCCGACATGGTTGCCGTATGAAGATCAAGGCCTACTTGAAACCGCACTGCGGCTGGTCTCGCGGCGTCCGCGCGATCATGCGCAAGCACCATCTCGAGTACGAAGATATCGACATCCTCAACAACCACGCCAACTACGAGGAGATGATGCGCAAGTCGGGCCAACCCCTCTCCCCCTGCGTGGAGATCGACGGGATCATGCTGGCCGATGTGTCCGGCGAGGAAGTGGAGAACTACCTGCTGGCTAACGGGCTGGTCCAGCCCAGCGACGCCCCGGCCGAGGAGCCGACCAACGTGGGATGCGCGGAAGGAGAGCCTGCCAAGATGGCGACTAAAACCATACGGTTCTTCTGACGAGCCCACCCACGACAGTTCCAGATTTTCACAGGGCCGGCTCGCGCACTGCGTAGCCGGCCTTTCTATGCACTGCCCAACGCCTCCGTCTTCAATCAATTAGCCCTCTCGCGATCATCCGCCGCGCGCGGCCCCAGTTTCCCATTGACGGGCGGGGTGGCGCCCAACGGCATACCGAAAGATGAACAACAAAAGCAATCAACCTCGCCGGAGTCTGCCGGCCCGGCTGGGACCTCCGCCGAAGCAGGGCCTGTACGATCCTTGGTTTGAGCACGAGGCGTGCGGAGTCGGCTTTGTTGTGAATATGAAGGGGCACCGGTCCCATCAAATCCTCCGGCAGGGGTTGGAGGTTTTGAAGAACTTGGATCACCGCGGCGCGAGCGGCAGCGAGCCCAACACCGGAGACGGCGCGGGGGTGCTGCTCCAGATGCCGCACGGCTTCTTCAAGGAGGCATGCCGGAAGGCCCGCATCGCCCTGCCCGGGCCCGGCGAATACGGCAGCGGGCTGGTCTTCCTCCCGCGTAACGTCACCAAGCGGCGGCGCCTGGAGGAGCGTTTCGAACAGATCATCCAGTCGGAGGGGCAGACCGTGCTCGGCTGGCGGACGGTGCCGACCAACAACGCCTCGCTCGGCGAGACGGCCAAATCGTGCGAGCCGTTCATCCGGCAGATCTTTATCGGTCGGAATCCGGCGCTGACCGACGACCTGGCGTTCGAACGCAAGTTGCTCGTCATCCGCAAACGGGCGTACAGCGAGATTCGCAACACCACCCTCGACGGCGCCGAGTTCTGGTACCTTTGCAGCCTGTCCTTCAAGACCTTTGTCTACAAGGGCATGCTCCTCACCACGCAACTGGAGGAGTATTTCCCGGACCTGCAGCAGCCGGCGATGGAGACGGCCCTGGCCTTGGTCCACTCGCGGTTCAGCACCAACACGTTCCCGAGCTGGAACCGCGCCCATCCCTACCGCTACCTCGCACACAACGGTGAAATCAACACCCTGCGCGGCAACATCAACTGGATGCATGCCCGCGAGGCCCTGTTCGTGTCCGAGGCGTTTGGGGAAGACATGCCCAAGATACTGCCGATCATCGACCCGAACGGCAGCGATTCGGCGATGTTCGACAATACGCTTGAGCTGCTCGTCCTCTCGGGGCGTCCGCTCGCTCACGCGGTGATGATGATGATCCCCGAGCCGTGGTCCAACCACGAGTCCATGGACGACGAGCGCCGGGCCTTCTATCAATACCATTCATGCCTGATGGAGCCGTGGGATGGCCCGGCGTCGATCGCCTTCACGGATGGACGGCAGATCGGAGCAGTGCTCGATCGCAACGGCCTGCGGCCGTCGCGCTATTATGTCACCAAGGACGATTTGGTTGTGATGGCCTCGGAGGCCGGCGTCCTCGACATTCCCCCGGAGAACGTGTTGCTGAAGGGACGCCTGCAGCCGGGGCGCATGTTCCTGGTCGACCTCGACCAGGGGCGGATCGTGGACGACGCCGAGATCAAGGCGAAGATCGCCTCCGAATTTCCCTACCGGCAATGGCTGGACGAATATCTGGTGCCGCTCGCCGCCCTGCCCGAACCCCCGCATGTGCCGCCGCCCGACCACGAAACGCTGCTGCAGCGTCAGATCGCCTTCGGCTACACGCACGAGGACGAGCGCATCATCCTGATGCCGATGGCGCGCGACGGCGTCGAGGCGATCGGCTCGATGGGCAACGATGCCGCCCTGGCCGTGCTGTCGAACAAGCCGCGCCTGCTCTACGACTATTTCAAGCAGCTCTTCGCCCAGGTCACGAACCCGCCCATCGACTGTATCCGCGAGGAGATCATCACCTCGGCGGAGACCCGGCTGGGCTCGGAGGGCAACCTGCTGCATCCGCAGCCGTCGGCCTGCCGGCGGGTTGAGCTGAAGTGGCCCGTGCTCACCAACGAGGAGTTTGCCAAGATCCGCCGGTTGGAGCTGCCCGGCCTGAAGGTGGGCACCCTGCCGATCCTGTTCCGGGTGACCCGCGGGGAGAAGGGGCTCGCGAAGTCCATGGAGGAGCTTTGCGTCATGGCCCGGCGCCTGATCGAGGAGGACGAGGTCAACGTGATCATTTTGAGCGACCGCGGGGTGACGCGCGAATACGCCCCGGTTCCGGCCCTCCTCGCGATTGCGGGTCTCCATCATTACCTCATCCGCGAGGGGTTGCGCACGCGGGCCAGCCTGGTGCTCGAAACCGGGGAGGCGCGCGAGGTGCACCATTTCGCGCTGCTCATCGGCTACGGCTGCAGCGCCATCAATCCGTACGTCGCGTTTGAGACGATCGACGACATGATCCGGGAGGATCTGCTGCCCAACATCGACCACAAGACGGCGTGCAAGAATTTCGTGAAGGCCGCCTCGAAGGGCGTGATCAAGGTGATGTCGAAGATGGGCATTTCGGCGATCCAAAGCTACCGGGGGGCGCAGGTGTTCGAGGCGATCGGCCTGCGGCAGGATGTGATCGACCACTACTTCACGTGGACGTCGTCCCGGGTGGGCGGCATCGGTCTCGACGTGATCGCTCAGGAGGTTCTCGCGCGCCATCACTCGGCGTATCCGGAGCGCCAGATCAATGGCCACGTCCTGCCGTCCGGCGGCCAGTACCAATGGCGCGAAGACGGGGAATACCACCTGTTCAATCCGGAAACGATCCACCGGCTGCAGAAGGCCGTCCGTACCGGCAGCTATGACGTGTTCAAGCAGTATTCGCAGCTGGTGAACGATCAGGCGAGCCACCTCTGCACGCTGCGCGGCCTGCTTGAGTTCAAGGCCGGCGACTCCGTACCGGTCGAGGAAGTCGAGCCGGTCGAGAAGATCATGCGGCGGTTCAAGACCGGCGCCATGTCCTACGGTTCGATCAGCCGGGAGGCCCACGAGACCCTGGCGATTGCGATGAATCGCATCGGCGGAAAATCCAATACCGGCGAGGGTGGCGAGGACCCGGTGCTCTACCAGCCGCTACCGGACGGGGACTCGAAGAACTCGGCGATCAAGCAGGTGGCCTCGGGCCGCTTCGGCGTGACCAGCGAATACCTCGTCAATGCCCGTGAGCTGCAGATCAAGATGGCACAGGGCGCCAAGCCGGGGGAGGGCGGACAGCTCCCCGGCACCAAGGTCTATCCCTGGATCGCCAAGACCCGGCTGACGACCGCCGGGGTCGGCCTCATCTCGCCGCCGCCCCATCACGACATCTCTTCCATCGAGGACCTGGCCGAGCTCCTTCACGACCTCAAGAACGCCAACCGCAACGCGCGCATCAGCGTCAAGCTCGTGGCGGAGGTGGGCGTGGGAACGATCGCGGCGGGCGTGGCCAAGGCCCATGCCGACGTCGTCTTGATTTCCGGATATGACGGCGGCACGGGTGCCTCCCCGCAGACCTCGATCAAGCACGCCGGCCTGCCTTGGGAGCTCGGTCTGGCCGAGACCCACCAGACGCTGGTGTTGAACAATCTCCGGAGCCGCATCGCGGTCGAGACCGACGGCCAGCTCAAGACCGGGCGCGACGTCGTGATCGCCGCCCTGCTCGGCGCCGAAGAGTTCGGGTTCGCCACCGCGCCGCTGGTTGCCACCGGCTGCATCATGATGCGGGTCTGCCACCTGAACACCTGTCCCGCCGGCGTGGCCACCCAGGATCCCCGGCTGCGGGAGAAATTCACCGGCAAGCCCGAGCATGTCGTCAACTTCATGCGCTTTATCGCGACGGAGGTGCGCGAACTCATGGCGCAGCTCGGATTCCGGACGGTGGACGAGATGATCGGACACGTGGAGCGGCTCGAGCCCCGGAAGGCCGTCGACCATTGGAAGGCGCGCGGCCTCGATTTTTCCAACGTTCTCTACCAGCCCGACGTCGGCCCCGAGATCGGCCGGTACTGCCAGATTCCGCAGGACCACGGCCTCGAGAAGTCGCTCGATCTCACCGTCCTGCTCGATCTTTGCCAGCCCGCCATTGAGCGCGGCGACAAGGTCGTGGCCGAGATGGCGATCCGCAACGTTCACCGCGTGGTCGGCACGGTCACCAGCGGCGAGGTGACCAAAAAGTGGGGCCCCCAGGGGCTGCCGGCGGATACCATCCGAATCCACCTCAAGGGTTCCGCCGGCCAGAGTTTTGGCGCGTTCATGACCCGCGGAATGACGTTCATCCTGGAGGGCGACGCCAACGACTACATCGGCAAGGGTCTCTCCGGCGGCCGGATCATCGTCTTCCCGCCGACGGGCTCGACCTTTGTGCCGGAGGAAAACATCATCGTCGGCAACGTCGCGTTTTATGGGGCGACGTCCGGCGAGGCCTACATCCGCGGCATGGCGGGCGAGCGGTTCTGCGTCCGCAACTCCGGGGTCAACGCCGTGGTGGAAGCGGTGGGCGACCACGGTTGCGAGTACATGACCGGTGGACGCGTCGTCGTCCTGGGGCCGACCGGCCGAAACTTCGCGGCGGGCATGTCCGGCGGCATTGCCTACGTCCTCGACGAGCGCGGGGATTTTCCGCGTCGGGTCAACACCCAGATGGTCGGCATCGAGCGGCTCGACGATCCCGCGGAGATCGCCGAGGTGCGGGGAATGGTGGAGAGGCATTTCACCTGGACTCGGAGCGAGCGCGCCCGGGTTGTGCTCGAAGCGTGGGAACACCTGGTGCCGCGGTTTGTGAAGATCCTGCCCAAGGACTACAAGCGCATGCTCGCCGGCATGGAGCGGGCCCGTGCCCAGGGACTATCCGGCGACGACGCTGTCATGGTCGCCTTCGAGGAAAATGCCCGCGATCTGGCGCGGGTGGGCGGAAACTGAGCCGCACCTCCACATGCGCCACCGACCATCCCCTGACCTCCGCACCGCCGGGATTTCCGGCCCCCGGGACCATTCTCCGGCCGTGGCGGACCGCCGATCCCCTCGGAGACCGCCCGACGCGTGACTGCCGAGGCCCGGCGCCAACTCTCAACCGACATCCGACCTCACGCCCATGGGCAAACCAACAGGATTCATCGAGTACTTGCGGGAACTTCCCGTTGATCGCACGCCGCAGGAACGGGTGCGCGACTGGAACGAATTCCACCACCACATGGAGGAGAAGAAGCTCCGGAGCCAGGGAGCGCGGTGCATGGATTGTGGAGTGCCCTTCTGCCACACGGGCAAGCTGGTCAGCGGCATGGCTTCGGGTTGCCCGATCCACAACCTGATCCCCGAGTGGAACGATCTCATCTATCGCGGGCTCTGGCACGAGGCCTTGGAACGTCTGCACCGGACGAACAACTTCCCCGAATTCACCGGTCGGGTCTGCCCGGCCCCTTGCGAGGGATCGTGTGTGCTCGGCATCACCAACCCGCCGGTGACGATCAAGAACATCGAATACAGCATCATTGAACGGGGCTGGGATGAGGGCTGGGTGAATCCCCGGCCGCCGTCCGTCCGTACCGGCAAGAAGGTCGCGGTCATCGGCTCGGGCCCGTCGGGCCTGGCCGCCGCGGCCCAGCTCAACGCCGCCGGCCACACGGTGACCGTGTTCGAGCGGGCCGATCGACCCGGCGGCCTCCTGATGTATGGCATCCCGAACATGTAGCTCGACAAGCGCGAGGTGGTGATGCGCCGCCTCAAGCTCATGGAGCAGGAGGGCGTGAAGTTCATCTGCAACGCCAACGTGGGCGACAACGTCGAGCCGCAGATCTTCCTCAAGGAATTCGACGCCACCGTTCTCTGCACCGGCGCCACCCAGCCGCGCGATCTCCCGATCGAGGGCCGGCAGCTCCCGGGCGTGCATTTCGCCATGGAGTATCTCACGGCGAACACCAAGGCGGTGCTCGCCGGCAAGGGGGCCAGCCCGATCAACGCCGCCGGCAAGGATGTCGTCGTCATCGGCGGCGGTGACACCGGCACCGACTGCGTCGGCACGGCGATGCGCCAGCGTTGCCGGAGCCTCCGGCAGATCGAGATCCTGCCCAAGCCGCCGCCGGATCGCACGGCGGACAATCCGTGGCCCGAATGGCCCAAGGTCTATCGCCTGGATTACGGCCAGGAGGAGGCGGCCGCCCGGTTCGGAGCCGATCCCCGCGTCTATCTCACCACGGTGAAGCAGTTCGTCGGCGACGCCGAGGGCCGGCTGAAGGAGTTGGTGACCGTCAAAATCCAATGGGGCAAGGACGCGAAGGGCCGGTTCGTGCCGCAGGAACAGCCGGGCACCGAGGAGACGATTCCCGCCCAGCTCGTGTTGCTCGCCATGGGTTTTCTCGGTCCCGAGCAGGGGATTCTCAAGGAACTCGGCTTGGAGACCGACCCGCGCAGCAACATCAAGGCCGAGTTCGAGAAATATGCGACCAACCTTCCGGGGGTGTTTGCCGCCGGCGACTGCCGCCGCGGACAGAGTCTTGTGGTCTGGGCGATTAATGAAGGCCGTGGCGCCGCCCGCGAGGTCGACCGCTACCTGATGGGCGCGACCGATCTGCCGTGAGCAGCCTGCGCCGCCGGTGGGCCGCCCCGGAGCGGCCGGCAACGGCGGGCGGCTTGATCCACGCCGGGCCCTGGCGCTACACGTATTCCCAATACGTCGGCTCGAACATGGAGGCGCGGATTTCGGCCTCCAGGTCGGCCGGGCGCGGCCGCCGCGCCAGGCCCGTCCGATACGCCTCCTCGGCGACGGCGGTGGCGATGCGGGCCGAGACGTCCCGGATGCGCGTGAGCGACGGATAGACCCGGCCCTGCGCCAGATCCTCGTCTGAGACTTGCGCCGCCAGCGTGCGGGCGGTGGTAAGAAACATGGCGTCGGTGATTTCGGAGGACTCGCAGACGAGCGCCCCCAGGCCGACTCCCGGGAAGACGTAGACGTTGTTGCCCTGGCCCGGCACGAAGGTGCGCCCGTCGATCGTCACGGGCGGGAAGGGGCTGCCGCTGGCGAATATCGCGCGCCCCTCCGTCCAGCGGTAGGCGTCCTCGGCGGTGCATTCGGCCTTCGAAGTCGGGTTGGACAGCGCGAAGATGACGGGCCGCTCGTTGAGGGCGGCCATCCGGCCGATGATCGCGCGGTCGAAGACCCGCGGAGTGCGGGCCGCGCCAATCAGGGCGGTGGGGCGGAAGGCCTCGATTGCCTCGGCCAGCGTCGGCACAAACGGCACCTCGTGCGCATAGGGCTCCTTGTGTTCGGCCAGACGGCCGGGGCGCCCGCGCACGATCAAACCCTGGGAATCGACAAACCAGCACCGCGAGCGGGCCTCGGCCAGGCTCAAGCCCTCCTGTTGGGCCGCCGCCACGAAAAGGTTGGCAATGCCGGTCCCGGCTTCGCCCGCCCCGAGGAAAAGCAATCGCTGGTCGCGCAATTTCCCGCCGCTGATCCGCAGCGCCCCGAGCAATCCCGCCAGCGCCACCGCGGCCGTGCCCTGGATGTCGTCGTTGAAGCTGCAGATGTTCCCGCGATACCGCTGCAGGATGCGGAAGGCATTGGTGTTGCCGAAATCCTCCCACTGGATCAGGGCCCGCGGAAACGTGCCGCGGACGGCCGTGACGAACTCTTCGACAAAGGCGTCATAGGCCTCGCCGCGGACCCGGCGCTGGTTGAGGCCGATGTAGAGCGGATCCTCGTGCAGATTCGCGTTGTCGGTGCCGACGTCGAGTGTGATCGGCAGGCAATAGTAGGGATGGACGCCGGCGCACGCCGTGTAGAGCGAGAGCTTGCCCACGGGAATGCCCATGCCGAGCGCCCCGAGGTCGCCCAGACCGAGAATGCGCTCGCCGTCGGTCACCACGATCATCCGGGCGTCCGCGTACGGCCAGTGCCGCAGGATCTCCGCGATCCGACCGCGCTCGCGAATGCTGATGAAGACGCCGCGTGACCGCCGGAAGATGGCGCCGTATTCGAGGCAGGCCTGGCCCACCGTGGGCGTGTAGATGATCGGAATCATCTCCTCGGCATGCTCGTGGTGCAGGCGGTAGAAGAGCGTCTCGTTGCGGTTCTGGAGCGTGGTGAGGAAAATGTACTTCTCGAGGTCGCTCGATTTGCGCTGGTAGTTTCCGTACACGCGCAGCAGCTGCTCATCCATCGTGAACACGCGCGGGGGCAGCAGACCGCGCAAGCCCAGGGCGTCGCGTTCGCGTTCCGTGAAGGCGGTGCCTTTGTTGAACAGGGCGTGGGTCAGCAGAGCCTGGCCCCAGGGGAGGATGGGTCCCCCGTGGGGGTTGAGGCCGCCGCCGGGCTTGGATGCATTCATGATTCGAATCTCGATCAGGGTTGAATGAAGGGTGAATTATAAGGCGGCCGGCCGGGGTGACGGCCACCTTCGACCACCCGCGCCCGGCGGATAGCAGCGGACATCATGGCAATAAATGACCAGCCTAATGCCGCGGAATCCGCCGCCGGCGCGTCGCAGCGACACGAATTGCCGGCGCGTGAAATTGCGCTTGGAACCGGATACCCTTACGTCCGATATCGAGGGGAGGATCGTCAGATGGCGAAACAGAACTTTGCAAAATGGGGCAGGCGGGGCGACGCAATCCGGCGCGTCAGCCCGCCGGCGGGGCGTTGCCGCTCCCCGGCCCGCGGATGAGCGCCGAGTTTCGCTCCCTGACGCCGGGCGGCCCTCCGACCAACTGGTCGCTCATGCGCCGCCTGGTCGGACTGGTCTGGCACTACCGCCGCCGGTGCCTCGAGGTGCTCGGCCTCCAATTGGTGCTGCTTACCATCGGCCTGGCGGGTCTCAATTTCATCGGTCAGGCGATCGACTTTATCCGGCACGTGGTGGCCGGCACTCCGCTGCCGGCCGCCGGATTCCGCCTGAGATTCCCGGCGGCCTGGCCGCCGTTCGCCGTGGTGGGCACGATCGCGGGCCTGATCCTGGGGCTCGCGGTCGTGCGGGCGGTCCTGAACTACGTCTACAGCGTGCAGATCAACCGCCTGACCCAGCAGGAGATTGTTCCGCACCTGCGCGGCCGCGTTTATGAGAAGCTGCAGCGCCTGAGCTTTCGGCTTTTTGATGCCAATTCGACGGGTTCGATCATCAACCGGGTGACAGGCGACGTGCAGGCCGTGCGGATGTTCCTCGATCAGGTCCTGATCCAGGGCTTCATCATGGCGATCTCGCTCGCCGTCTACGTGACCTACATGGCCACGCTCGACGTGGGGCTCATGCTGGCGTGCCTGGCGACCACCCCGTTGCTCTGGATCGGCGCCGCGGAATTCTCGCGGCGGATCCAGCCCGAATACGCCCGCAACCGGGAGTTGGCGGACGTCGTCGTGCGGAACCTCGCCGAAAGCGTGCAGGGCATCGCCGTCACCAAGGGCTTCGGCCGCGAGGCGGAGGACTTCGACCGGTTCCAGCGCTCGAACGACGCCGTGCTCCGGCAGCAGCGGGGAATCTTCTGGCGCGTGAGTCTCTTCAGCCCGGCGGTGGGGTTTCTCACCCGGGTGAACATGATCGTGCTCCTGGGCTACGGGGGGTGGCTGGTCGTCCAGGGCCGGCTCCCGCTCGGCGCCGGCCTCGTGGTCTTCGCGGGCCTGCTGGAGCAGTTCTCCGGGCAGGTGAACAACGTCGTGAATGTCGTCAACAGCATCCAGCAGGCGCTGATCGGCGCGCGCCGCGTGTTTGAGATCCTGGACGCGCCGATCGAGGTGCAGAACCGGCCGGTCGCGGTCCGCCGGCCCCGGCTGACGGGCGCCGTTCGGTTCGAGAACGTGTCCTTTGCCTACGATCCGAGCGAACCGGTGTTGCACGACGTCGACTTTGTCGTCCGCCCCGGCCAGTGCGTCGCCATCCTGGGGGCGACCGGGGCGGGCAAAAGCGCGCTGATGAGCCTCGTCCCGCGCTTCTACGACCCCACAGCCGGGCGGGTGTGTGTCGATGACCTGGACGTGCGCGACCTCGACCTCGACGACCTTCGGCGCAACATCGGCCTCGTTTTCCAGGAGAGTTTCCTCTTCAGCCACACCGTGGCCGCCAACATTGCGTTCGGCCATCCCGGCGCCACCCGGGAGCAGGTCGAGAAGGCGGCGCGGATCGCGGCCGCCCACGAATTCATCCTGCAACTGGCGCGCGGTTACGACACGGTGCTGGGCGAAAGCGGCGTGACCCTCTCGGGCGGCCAACGGCAGCGCCTGGCTCTCGCCCGCGCCCTGTTGCTGGAGCCGGCGATTCTCCTGTTGGACGATCCGACGGCTGCGATCGATCCACAGACGGAGCACGAGATCTTCGCGGCCCTGGACCGCGCCATCGCGGGCCGCACGACGTTCATCGTGGCCCACCGGCTGAGCACGCTGCGCCGGGCCGATTTCGTGCTGGTGCTGGATGCCGGCCGCATCGTGCAGCGGGGCACGCACGACGAATTGATGCGGACGCCGGGGCGCTATCGGCACGTGGCCAGTCTGCAGTTGGTCGACAACCGCGAATCGCGCGAGCTGGCCGAGGAGGGGCGTGCGCCGTGAGCAAGCCCGCCCCCAACCTCGAACTGCTCACGCTCGTTCCCCCGCAGGCCGACGAGGACGAGGCCCAGTTCCGGCCGCTGGAGTGGCGCCTCATCGCCCGGCTGTTGGGCTACCTGCGCCCGCACCGGAAGAAGTTCGCCGGCTTGATCGCGCTCTCGATCCTGCGCGCGATCCAGCTGCCGGCCCTGGTGTGGGCAATGGGCCGGATTATCGCCGGTCCGGTCGCGCACCGCGAAACGCATGTGCTCGCCTGGGCCGTGGTGGGATACGCGGCCCTGGCCGTCTCGACGGATTTTTTCTTTCACTTCCGTCAGCGCTTCGCCCTGGAGCTGGGCGAGTACGCGGTGAACGCGCTGCGGGCGGACATCTTTCGCCGCGTCCAACGCATGCCGATGAGTTTCTTTCACCGGGTGAAACTCGGCCGGATCATCAGCCGCGTGACCTCCGATGTCGAAGCCGTGCGGGCCGGCGTGCAGGATGTGTTCTTTGTCAGCCTGATCCAGGCCGGCATGATGGTGTTCTCGGCCGTCGCCATGCTGTTTTGCGACTGGTCGCTGTTCCTGGTGGTGCTCGCCATGGCGCCGGTGCTTTGGACCGTCAATCGCCGGTTTCGCTTTCGCTTGAGCCGCCTCAGCCGCGCCTCGCAGGAAAGCTTCAGCCGCGTCACTGCGACGCTCGCGGAGTCGGTCAATGGCATCCGCGTGACCCAGGGATTCGTGCGGCAGGAGACCAACGCCGGGCTCTTCCGCACGCTTCTGGCCGACCATGCGCGCTACAACGTGGCCCTGGCCCGCACGTCGGCGATTCTCCTGCCGATGCTCGAACTCAACAGCCAGTTCTTCATCGCGGTGCTCCTCCTGCTGGGCGGTTGGCGGGCGTTCCATCACGAAATGGCGCTGGCGAGCCTGATCCAGTTTTTCTTCCTCGCGAATCTCTTCTTCTCCCCCATCGCCGTGATCGGCAACCAGTACAACCAGGCGCTGGTGGCGATGGGCGGAGCGGAGGGGTTGTTTCACCTGCTGGACCTGCCGCCCGAGTGGGAGGACGCGCCCGGGGCGGTGCCGCTGCCGGATCCGCGCCCCGTGCCGCCGGATTCCAGGAGCGCCGGGGAGGCCGGGCGGCCTCCGGCCGACTTCGGCATGCGGATCGAATTCCGGGCGGTGGCGTTCGGCTATGATCCCGGCCGGCCGGTGTTGCACGACATTGCCTTCACCGCCGCGCCCGGCCGCATGGTGGCGCTCGTCGGCCACACCGGCAGCGGCAAGAGCTCGATCGTCAACCTGGTGGCGAAGTTCTACCTCGCGACGGGCGGGGAGGTGCGGCTGGACGGGCGTGACGTTCGCGGCCTCACGAGCCGGTCCCTGCATCGGCAGATGGGTCTGGTCCAGCAGCAGAACTTTCTGTTCAGCGGCACCGTGCTCGACAACATCCGCCTGGGACGTCCGGAGGCGGACGAGCAGGAGGTGCGGGAGGCGGCCCGGCGACTCGATTGCCTCGACCTGTTCGAGGCGCTGCCCCGCGGACTGCACACCGAGGTGGGGGAGAAGGGGGGCGGATTGTCGGTGGGCCAGCGCCAACTGGTCTGTTTCGCCCGGGCGCTGCTGGCCGACCCGCGCCTGCTCATCCTTGACGAGGCCACCAGCTCGATCGATGCGCTGACCGAGGCGCGGATCCAGCGTGCGTTGGTCGAATTGCTGCGCGGCCGCACCAGCCTGGTCGTCGCCCACCGCCTGAGCACGATCCGCCACGCGGATCTGGTGCTGGTGCTGGACCAGGGCCGGATCGTGGAGCGCGGCACCCACCGCGAACTGCTGTCACAGGCCGGCCACTACGCCGCGCTGCACCGGCAGTTCGTCCTGGGCGACGAATCCCCGGCGTGAGGCGCAGCCCCGCCCGCTGGCAAGCGAAAACGGCGCGGGTCGCCGGCGCCATTTCTCCTCTGAAAAACCGCCGGATCGCCGTCTCGAATTTCGTTGCCATGGAAGGGAAGCCGTCTATGACGGCCTCACTATGGCAAAGAAATCCGCCCGCACCCCGAACGCTAAGTTCATGGCCCCGGTGACCCCGGACGCCGTCCTCGCCGCCGTTGTGGGCAGCAATCCGCTGCCCCGGACCGAGCTGACCAAGAAACTTTGGGCCTACATCAAGAAGAACGGACTTCAGGACAAGAAGGTGAAGACGCAGATCAATGCGGACGACAAGCTGAAGGCCGTGTTCGGCGGCAAGGCCAAGGTCAGCATGTTTGAGATGACCAAGCTGGTGTCCGGTCACGTTTCCAGCTGAGCCCCTGAGATTCTCTTTGCCGACGCCGCCGCCGGAGCCTTACCCGGGGCGGCGTTCTCTATTTCCGCGGCTCGCGGGAAGGCGGGCGACTTGGGAGGGAACAATCCGACCAGGCAGTTTTGCGGACTGTTCGCCGCAAACTGTCTTGACTTGAAAGATACCATAGTGATATCACTCCGGTATCATATGGATTTGGTGACTTCAAGTTCATCGGTCCATTTGCCCGGACAGAGCGGCCCGTGTCGGACCTCACGTGCGCCGGAAACGGGCTGTCGCCTCACTTCCGACGCGACCGGGAGGCGCCCTGCGCCGCGGTCCAAATCGGATCCTTGATCGGCATCGGACAGAAACCTCCAGCTTTTCTTCGTCCCTGTCTCCATGAATACCATCGATTCCACCCTGGCGACCAATCGCGAAAAACGGGTCCGCGCAGCCGGCGGCTGGCTGTCGCTCTTGCTCACCGTCCTGCTGTTTCTGGCCGTCGGCATGGCCCTCGTCCACGGCGTCATGCGGGCCAAGGAGCACCAGCCGGGTGCCGGTTGGCTGCTGGCGGGCGCGGCAGTCGGCTTTGTGGCCGCCGGGATTGCCTGCAACGGTTTCTTCACGCTCCAGCCCAACGAAGCGGCCGTCTTGATCCTTTTCGGCGCCTACCGCGGCTCGGTGCGCGACAGCGGCTTCTTCTGGACCAACCCGCTGAACCGGCGGGTCAAGATCTCGCTTCGGGCGCGGAATTTCAACAGCGACCGGCTGAAGGTGAACGACAAGCGCGGCAACCCGGTTGAAATCGCGGCGGTGGTCGTCTGGCGGGTTCAGGACACCGCGCAGGCCAGCTTCGATGTCGACAGTTACGAGCACTATGTGACGGTGCAGAGCGAGTCGGCCGTGCGTCACCTCGCCAGCGGGTATGCGTACGACCAGGGCGAGGAGGACGAACTCACCTTGCGGGGCGGCGGGGATGAAGTCTCGGCAGCGCTGCGCGAGGAGCTGCAGCAGCGGCTCAACAAGGCGGGGGTTTATGTGGAGGAGGCTCGCCTCACACACCTGGCTTACGCACCTGAAATCGCCCAGGCCATGCTGCGCCGCCAGCAGGCCGAGGCGGTCATTGCGGCGCGGAAGAAGATCGTGCATGGCGCCGTCAGCATGGTCGAGATGGCCCTCAAGGAACTGTCTGAGCGGCAGGTGCTGCGCCTGGACGAGGAACGAAAGGCGGCGATGGTGAGCAATCTTCTCGTGGTGCTTTGCGGAGATTCCGAGGTTCATCCCGTGGTCAACACCGGCACACTCTACAACTGAAATCCATGCACCACCGGGTGGTTTCCAGCATGATCGCCGCCGCCTTCCTGGCCCCCAATCTGGACCTTGGCTTGAGGCGCCTCACCGGAGCGGTCAGCGACGCCATCACCGGCGGCCGGGAGCCGGATGGCGGAGTCGTCGCCCATGGCCGGTTGCTTCAAGCCCTGACGAAACGCCGCTGAGCCGCCATCCATGCCGTCGCCGCGCCAGGAACCTGCGGTCGCCTTCCCCCCCGCCCCGGCCGGCGGCCTGGTGAGGTTCATGACGACCCTGTCGCTTCTGATTGCGGTTCTGGCGCCGGGCGCCGCCGCCGTGGCCGTATTGCTGGAGCCATCGCGGCCACCCTGGCCGGTGTTTGTCGCCTTTGGAACATTGCCGGTCGTGGTCGTCCTGATCTGGATGACGGCGCACATTCGTGGCTTCCGGATCGAGGGAGCCGAACTGCTGGTCGAACTGCCCCTGCGGACCACCCGTTTTTCGCTCTCCGGCCTGGAGTCGGTCGTGGCCGATCGTGAGGCCCTCCGTGGCGCCCGCCGGGTCGCGGGCAATGGCGGGCTCGGCGCCATCACCGGACGTTATCGCAGCCGGCGGCTCGGCCCGTTTCGCGCCTTCGTAACCGATTCCGAGCATGCGGTGGTGCTGCGCTGGTCCGGCCGTTGTCTTGTCATTTCGCCGGAACAGCACTCCTTCTTCGTGGACACCGTGCGCCGGCGCGCCGGCCTGACCCGTTGATTTTGATGGCATCCGAAGAGCGCAAGGCGTTTCTCCTCCGCATGGACCCCAGGTTATGGGCCGAACTCGAGGCCTGGGCGGCGGCGGAGCTCCGCAGCGTCAACGGGCAGATCGAATTTCTGTTGCGACAGGCGGTGGCACAGCGCCGCAAACAGGCACCGGCGGATTCCTTGCCGCCCCCGGAAGAGGGGCGCTGACGGGGCGCCGCCATTCTTGGATTTCGAATCGGCGCAGAATTGATTCGGAGGTTGCGCCTCCGGACGCGGGAGCGATGATGCCGGCTGCCGCCGCCGCGGCGCCGATGACGAAACTCCGCCGTCTTTTCCTGCTGTCTCTGGTCTGGGCGCTGGTCGCCGCCGCGGGAGGACTGGCGGGCTATCACGGAATGGCAGGCCGCCGCGCGCGGGCGGTCCGCGAGGTGGAAGCCACCGCCCGCCGCTGCGCGCTGGCCTTCGACGCGAATGAGCTCGGGCGCCTGCATGGAACCGCGGCCGACTGGTCGGATCCCGCATTTCTGGCAATCAAAACCCGGCTGGTTCGCCTGGGACGGGTCAACCCGGAGGTCCGGTCGCTGCAAATTCTCCGGTGGTTTCCAGCCACGGGACAGGCCGTGCGGCTGGCGGATTCGGCGGCGCCCGATGGCGGCCATCCCGCGCCGGCGGGCACGGGTATCACCGGCGCGGACGTGTCGCCTTCCATCCTGAAGGAGGCACGAAGCTCCGGGGCTGCGTTCGAGGGACCCGTGGCTGGCGCCGCGGGAACGCAGCTTCGCGGGTATGCCGTGATCGGCGAACGCGGCCCGGCGCAATCGGGTGACCGGCCGGTCGCAGTGTTGACCGTGGACATCGCGGCCGGTCACTGGCGTCTCGACCGGTTCGCCGCCGGCCTCAGGGACGCATTGCTCGTGTGGCTTCTGTTGGGTCTGCCGGTGGGTGGTTTTCTCGTCGAGCGCCGGCGGCGGCGCCAGCGGGGCCTCATCCAAAAGCTGTCATTGGCGGTGGAACAGGGTCGGGCGGCGGTCGTGTTTGCGCACCCCGACGGACGCATCGAATTCGTGAACGCCGGGCTCTGTACCATCACCGGCTGGCGCCGCGAGGAGCTGCCGGGGCGACCGCTGCATCAACTCTTTTCCGGGGAGGACGCGGCCGGGCAGATCCGGGAGATTCTCGCCGCCGTTAATGCCGGCCGCACCTGGCGCGGCGACACGATCAATCTCCGGCGCGACGGGACGACCTATCCGGCGCGGTGCATCGCCTCGCCGGTGCACGACCGGGCGGGGCGGCTGACGCATCTCGTGGTGGTGATGGAGGACGTCACCGAGCACCGGCAGGTGGAGGCGACCCTGACCTACGCCAGGGAGCGGGCCGAGGCCGGGGAACGCGCGAAGGGCCAGTTTCTGACCATGATGTGCC
>JBJKRV010000455.1:0-3363 GCA_046704465.1 Opitutaceae bacterium
CATCCGGTCGTTCCCCGCTTTGCTGTAAGCGCCAGTCTCTGCCAATGCTTTTGGCGGTGTGCCAGACCCCGAGGGTCAAGTACCAGACCGGCAGGAACATCAGGGCCGGCCACTTCAGGCCGAAGACGATTCGCAGCGTGGTGCCCGCGACCGCTCCGAAGCCGAGCAGAACGACCAAACGCCGGGGGAGTCGCACAGGTCGTGCGGCGGAAGGGCGGCGGGAGGGCACCACGATGGCACCCAGGACCAGAATCGCTGCGGCGGCCGTCGGCGGGAGCGTACCGGCCGGAAACAGGTGCGGCACCGCGATTACCGCGGCGGCCAGCAGCACGAGATCGATCAGACTGTCACGGTAGGCGTTGAAACCTTCGCGAACGTTCACGGGGCGGTCAATAGGGGGCGGGGCAGATCCCGGCGTGGCAAACCCGTCTGGGCGTCACGGCTCGGTTGAAACAACCCGGGCGCGTCCGGTGGTCGAGTTCCGGGTCACTCCGGAGCGACGTCGTCACCGCTGCTCTTCCACGGCGTAGCCGGGAAGGATGGTGGGGGCCTCTCCGTGCTTCTCCGGCGCATGGTTCATGATCCAGTAGGCGTCCAGGCGGGAGTAGGCGCGATGCTCCTCGTTGCCGAGGAGGATCTCGAAGGTGACGGTGGTGCCGTGCCGGCTGGTGTCGCGGCGGACGGACACGATCCGGAAACGGTCGCCGACATGGACGACGTCGAGGATGCGGACGCCGGGCAGATCCTTGCCCACGAACTTCCGCGACACCTCGGCCGGCAGGGCCGCGACGGTCATGGGCTCGCCGGGCGCGTTGGCGCCAATGTAGGGGTAGTCAGAACTGTGGTGCTTGAATTTGAAGATGTAGCAATTCCGCTCGAGGACATACAGCCGCCCTGGAATCTGGGAGTACGGTGCCAGGCCGTTGACGTAGACCTCCTTCACGGAGTTGGCCTGCCAGTAGATGAAGAAGCCGATCAGGATCGCGCCAACACCGGCCAGAATCCATTTTGACATGGCGTCACCGTTGCAGTCTGCGAGCGGCTTGGCGACGGTTTTGTTGCAGCGAAACGGAGTGAAAGTGAGAGGGCAGGGGAATGCGCCGGAAGGAGTGAACGGGGAGACGGCAGAGGCCCTTCTTCTGCATCTGGCGGGCATCCTCCAGTCCACCTGCAGCACTCCGAAGCCGCCCGCCGCCCTGGCATTTGACTGGGGACACCGGGCTCCGAGCCCGGCTTCCCGCGGGGCCCTGCGCTCAACGCGCCGCCACCGATTCCACGCCTTCGCGAGTCAGGGAATAGATGACTCCGGAAAAAGCCGACGTGCAGGTCGAGCCGCCGATGAGGTTGCGACCCGGCGTGATTTGTGAGGGCGTGGTCGGGTAGCAAGGCAGTGTCGCTTCGAACACGATCCGGCCGTCGAGCCGGACCCAGCGGCGTTGCCGGAGCCGGGTGCGATCGGCAGGCGGCACGCCGTGCCACGCGGTGTCATCTCCGCCGGCAGGGAGAAGCGAGCCCATGCCGATTTCGACGACGTGGGGAACACTCAGATCCACGGCCACCGGACCGCTGATTGCCCCGCCGACGCCCCAGTGGTCGAAACCGAAACGCACATGATCCTGGTCCACGTACGACACGTAGGCGAAATCGCCGGCTCCGGTCCGGCCGGTGGACACCAACGGTTCGGCCTGGCCGGTCTTGTCGGTGGGAAACATCACGATCATGCGGCAGGGACCGGAGCCGGACTCGGCGGAGGGCTTGCGGCTGGCGGCAGGTGCCAGAACGGTGAGTTCGGAGCCGGTGAAGCGCCGGTCAATGCCGGGGACTCCGGCCGAATTCAGCCCGACGGTCGCGAGCACCGGTCGCGGTAGCGGGAGCGGCGCGGCCGGGCCCAGAACTCGCCGGCCGTCGACCTGGACCGAGACGGCGAACGTGGACCCGCCCGGACGGTCCAATCCCGGGATGATCGAAACCTCATGGTCCCGACCTGAAACCGGAGCGGATTCCGTGACCGCGCCGCCGGGGCTCACCCAGTCGAGCCGGATCCGGTCACCGTGCAGCCGGGTGAGATAACAGAGTCCGTCCCGGCCATCCGGCCCGAAGGCGCCCAGCGGCTCGGAACCGGACGCGGCGGCGCGCAAGCGCAGACGCAGCGGGCCGCCGGGAGCAAGGATCACCGGCCGGGCAATGGGCAGCCGTCGCGCGGAGACAATGTCACCGGTGAACCGCGGATCCGCGGTGGACGCCCCGATTTCCATGCGGCCGATCGTGATTTCGCTCAGTGTGGATGGAAACGCGCTGCGGGGCACATCCAGCACCACGCGTCCGTTCATCTCAACCCGCAGTTCATTGAGCAGAACATGGCGGGCGAGGGGATTCAGGTCGCGCACAGCGGGATTGCCGGGCGGATAAAGCGCACTGGAGTCGATGACAAAATCCTGCGGCCGGAAATAGTTCACGGGGAGATCGGGCGACGAATACTTTTTCCCCCAGATCTCGGCGCCCACCTGGATGTGGGCGTCGTCCACGTAATTGACGAAGACGACGGTGCCGGCGCCGGGCCGGCCGGTGGTCAGGAGCGGCTGGTGGCGTCCGGTCTCACCCTGCGGCAGAAACACGACGAGGCGCAGCGGACCGACGGCATGGAGGATCTTCTCGTGCCGGCACCACGCGAAGCCGCCACCGGCAAGGACACCGGCAATCACGACGGTGGTTCCGGCCCGGCGGGCGTTGCGCAGGGGCCACCGTGCCGCCGCCCCGAACGGTCGCGCCGCGCGCCGCACGGGCATCCACTGGTAGCCGGTGGCGTCTCCCGCGACGATGAGCACGAGCAGAAGCCCTGCGCCCAGACTCAGCCAGAACGACACCCGCACCACGAGGGGGCCGGGATAGTCCACCACAACGGTGCTGGCCCCCTTGGGAACCGCCACCATGACGTTGCCGTCGGGCGAGCGGAATGCCCGTTCCGGGTGGCCGTTGACGGTCGCGCGGTAACCCCGCACGAAACGTCGCGGCGTCTCCAGGCAGCAGCCATCGACCGGGCTGGACACCGCGTAGGTCAAGGGCAGGAACGACTTCAGCCGGGCCGGCAGGCGGTCCATGGCCACGCGCCGCAGCACGAAATGGGCGAAGACGGTCTTGGTCGTCCATTGCGGCTCGGGTGAATCCAGGGCGAGGACGAGTTGGACGGAAACCGGCTGATTTCGGGAATTGCTCAATGCCAGTTCATGACGGTTGCCGGGCAGCAACCCGAATCCATGCGGCGCGACCTTGTCCTCGAGGTCGTAGCGGCGGAAATAATCCGCCCCATGCACCTCCAGTTTTCCGGCGACCGGGCTGGGCCGGTCGATCGTCAGCAGGTAGTGC
>JBJKRV010000456.1:0-6008 GCA_046704465.1 Opitutaceae bacterium
GGCGGACATCAATCGTCGGCGCGAATTGCGGAGGCAGGCGGCAGAGGCGATGGCCAGACGCCGGCAGCAGCAACAATAGGAGCCGCCGATTCGCGGGTTGAGCGAACGCATGCCGCTGGCGGCAGGAAATCGTCAGCTGGGAGGCCATTATGCTCGTTGTGCACCAGAGCGGCAGGGTTCGGCGGCCGAGCACCGATGGCACAACAGACTGAAAACCAATCTGATGGGGATAGAAAGCGGTGTAGGAGAAGTTTTGTCGCGAATTCTGTTGAAACTGAGTCTCAGTTTAGATTGTGTTCGCGGTGATTTATGTCCGGCAAGTCTTCAAACAGGAACAGCCGCAAGGATCACCTTCCGCTCAGCGAGTTGCCGGCCGGCGCGGCGGGACGGGTGACCGAGTTGAGCGGGGAGCTGGATTTCTGCCAGCGCTTGCGCGAGATGGGGTTTTGCGAGTCCAGCGTGATCCAGAAGATCGGGGGGAAGGCCATGTTGATCTGCCAGCTTTGTGGTGCGCGAGTGGCGCTGAGCGACCGCGCGGCGAAGCAGATCCTGGTGGAGCCGATCCGGGGCGACGCCTGATCGCGCACCGCCGGATGCCGCTGGTCAATATGTCCTCGGTCAAGAAACTATCGGAGTTGTCAGCCGGCACGCAGGCGACCGTGCGTGGATTTCCCGGGCAGGGCGCTGCGCTGATCCGCCTGCGCGAGATGGGGGTGCTGCCGGGCACGACGATCACCCTGGTTCGCACGGCGCCGCTGGGCGATCCGATCGAGATTCGGGTGCGTGGCTACAGTCTGACGTTGCGCAAGAGCGAGGCCGAACACGTGGAGGTCGAGTTGGCTGATGGCCGGTGAACGTCCGACTGAAGCCGGCGCGCCGCCGCGGCCGCCGGAAACCAGTGGCGGCAGGGCTCCGCTTCCGTCGGCGACGGCAGGTTCCGGGGCGTCCACGCCCGGAATGCCCCGCACGCCGGTTTACGCGCTGGTGGGCAACCCCAATTGCGGCAAGAGCACCGTCTTCAATGCGCTGACGGGGCTGAAGCAGAAGGTGGGCAACTACCCGGGGGTGACGGTCGAAAAGAAGACCGGCACGACCTACTCGCAGCACGGGCGGCCGATCACGGTCGTCGACCTGCCGGGCACCTACTCGCTCGCGGCGCGGTCGCCCGACGAAGCGGTGGTGCGCGACGTCCTGCTGGGCCGGCGCGCCGACACCGCGCAACCCGATCGCATTGTCTGCATCGTCGACGCGACCAACTTGGAACGGAATTTCTACCTGCTGCATCAGCTCCTGGATCTCGGCCGGCCGGTCGTCCTCGTGCTCAACATGATGGACCTGGTGGGCAAGGCGGGGGTCAGCGTGCGGCTGGCGCGCCTGGAGCATGAACTCGGTATTCCGGTCATTCCCTGCGAGGCGACCAACGGGAAGGGCATCCTTGAACTGCGGCTCGCGATGAGCCGGGCCGAGCTGCCGTTGCCGCGTCACAGCTGGGACGTCCCGGCCCCGATCGCGCCGGCGGTCTCGGAACTGCAGGCGTCGCTGATTGCGAATGATCGCAAGCAACCGCTGATTGCCCGGGCCGAGGCGCTGCTGTTGCTGACCGACCAGAATCCGGTGCGCGTGGCGGGATCGACGCCGCTCAGTGGGGCGACCTCCGCGATCCTCGCCGCCTGGAAGCAGCGCTGGGAGGGTGGCGGGATCGATTGGTCGGGCACACTGGTCAACAGCCGTTACGAGGCCATCGCGCGGCTGTGCGGCGAGGTGGTGCAGCGGGGCGGACCCGCCGGACCGGGGTTGTCGGATCGCATCGATGCGGTGGTGGTGCATCCGGTTTGGGGCTGGCTCGTGCTCGGCGCCATCATGACGCTGCTGTTCCTGTCGATCTTCACCCTGGCCGAATACCCGATGAACTGGAACGACGCCCAGGTGGCCGCGCTCAGCGGATGGGTGCGCGGCATCATGCCGCCGGGCGACCTGCGGGACCTGATCACCGACGGCGCCATCGCCGGCGTCGGCGGGGTGGTCGTTTTTCTGCCCCAGATCCTGATCCTGTTCTTCTTCATCGGCCTGCTCGAGAGCACGGGCTACATGGCCCGGGCCGCCTTCATCATGGACCGCTTGATGAGCCGGGTCGGCCTGAACGGCAAATCGTTCATCCCGCTGCTCAGCTCCTACGCGTGCGCCATTACCGGCATCATGGCGACGCGCACGATCGAGGATCCCAAGGACCGGCTGGTGACGATCCTGGTGGCGCCCCTGATGAGCTGCTCGGCGCGGCTGCCCGTGTACCTGCTGATGATCGCCGCCCTGCTGCCGGGCAGCGTGGTGCCGGTGGGCACCAAGGTGGGTCTGATGCTGCTGATGTACGCCCTGGGGACCTTCGGCGCGTTCGGCTTCGCGTGGCTGTTCAAGAAATACCTGCTCAAGGGCGAGCCGCCCCTGATGATCATGGAGCTGCCGCCCTACCGGCTGCCGCGCCTGAAGGACGTGAGCCTGCACATGCTCGAGCGCGCCGGGATCTTCCTGCGTCGCGCCGGAACGATCATCCTCGGCATCTCGATCGTCCTGTGGTTTCTCACCGCCTATCCCAAACACCCGGGCGACCGGACGACCCAGCAGCAGATCGCCTCGAGCTACGCCGGCGACGCGGGACGCCTGCTGGAGCCCCTGATCAAACCGCTGGGCTTCGACTGGCGCGTGGGCATCGGGCTGGTCAGTTCGTTTGCCGCCCGCGAGGTCTTTGTCAGCTCGATGGGCGTGGTCTTCGGCGTCGAGAACGACGCCGGCGGCCGCCCGGTTCCCCTGCGCGAGGCGCTGCAGCGGGCGCGCTGGCCGGACGGGGCGCCTTTATTCACGCCGCTCGTCTGCCTCACGCTCATGATCTACTACGTCAACGCGATGCAGTGCATGAGCACCGTGGCGGTGGTGAAGCGCGAGACCAACTCCTGGCGCTGGCCGTTGTTCCAGATCGCCTACATGACCGGCACCGCGTGGGTCCTGTGTTTCATCGTCTATCAGGGCGGCCGCCTGCTCGGCTTCTAGACGCGGGGCGCGAAAATCTCCGGATGAAAGATGACTTGTCGGCGGCGGCGGTCTAGATTGAGGGCATCGGCCATCCATGAGCCCTGGATTTCAGACCATTGCAGCCTTGGCCATCGTCGCACTGTCGGTGGCCGGATTACTCTGGCGCGTGTGGGCGCGGCGCGGCCACCCGGGATGTGAGGGCGGGGGATGCGGGGCGGTCAGCCCCGATGCCCGGGCATTGCGCCGGAAACTGAAGCGTCCCTGATTCGGGCCGGGCTCCGCCCACTTCATGAACGCCGCCGTCCTCGAAGGAATCGAACGTCCGCTCGTATTCCGGGAGGTGCCCGAACCGGTCGCGGGGCCCGGCGCCGCCCGGGTCCGCCTGCAGGCCGCGGCGCTCAACCACCGGGACCTCTGGATCCGGCAGGGCCGTTACGCCGGCCTCAAATATCCGATCATCCTCGGTTCGGACGGTGCCGGGGTGGTGGACACGGTCGGCTCGGACGCCGATCGCGGGTGGATCGGCCGGCCGGTGATCATCAATCCGAGCCTCGATTGGGGTTCGGACGAGCGGGCGCAGGGGCCGAAATTCCGATTTCTCGGCCTGCCGGACGACGGCACCTTTGCCGAGGCCGTGGTGGTGCCGGCGGCCAACCTGGCGCCGCGTCCGGATCACCTATCGGCCGCGCAGGCGGCGGCCCTGCCCCTCGCCGGCGTCACTGCCTGGCGGGCGCTGTTCGCCCGCGGCGAGCTGAGGTCCGGCGAGTCGGTGCTGGTCACGGGCATTGGCGGCGGAGTCGCCCTGTTCGCGCTGCAATTCGCACGGGCGGCGGGCGCCACCGTCTGGGTGACTTCGAGCTCCGCCGACAAGCTGGCCCGCGCCCGGTCGCTCGGCGCGGCGGGCGGAGCCGACTATCGCGAGGCGGATTGGGCGCCGCGCCTGCGGGAGCAGGCTGGATTATTCGACCTGGTGATCGACAGCGCGATGGGAGAGGGACTCGGCCCCCTGATCGAACTCACGCGCCCCGGGGGGCGCATCGTGTTCTACGGGGCCACGAGGGGAAACCCTCCGGGCTTCGACGCCCGTCGCGTATTTTTCCGGCAGCTTTCGCTTCGCGGCACCACCATGGGCTCGCCGGCCGATTTTGCCGGCATGACGCAGTTGGTGGCGTCGAGCCGCCTGGCGCCGGTCGTGGACGCGGAATTCCCGCTCGCGCGGGCCGACGAGGCGCTGCGCCGGATGGAAACGGGCGCGCAGTTCGGGAAGATCGTGCTGAACGTCGGGTGAGACCCGGGCGCGGTCACTCCGTCTCCTCAAACGGCGCGCCCATCGCCCTCGGCGTCGCGTGGCCGAGGTTGTGGCGCAGCGTGTCGAGATTCTCGCGCACCAGTTCGCCCATCGTCCGGCAGTGCAGGTGGCGCTCCGATTTGAAATGCTCGGCCAGGCCCTCGCGCAGCTCGATGACCTTTTCGTCGGGGGCGATGCGGTCGACGGCCATGACCTGCAGCAGGTAGCCGAGGCGGTGGGCGGCGAGCTCGGACCGCTGCAGCATCAGGGTCTGCTCCTCCCGCTGGTACTGCAGCGACGTCTCGTAGCGCAGGTGCTTGAGGCAGTAGAGCGCCAGGGGCGTGTTCTCCTTGAAGAACTGGGGCAGGTAGAAGTTCTTGCGGCCGTTGTAGGACTGCTGGTCGAAGTCCATCGCCCGAATGCGGATCTGGGCGTCCTCGAAGTCGGGCATGATAACGAAGACGAAGTTGTACGAGCGCATGTCGCCGAGCAGGCGGATGAAGCAGCGTTCGTTGAACTTGACCAGCTCCTTGGCCACGCGCACCGGCTTCAGCTCGTGGTTGTGCAGCCACCGCTCGATGAAAATGTCGCCGGGAATGCCGGGGATGTGCTCCTCCACGAGGGTGTCGCCGCTGGTGAGGAAACTGAGCCGGTTGGGCGAGAGCAGGTGCTCCAGCTCCAGGCCGTAGACCCGCGAGGCGTCGGCCTTTTTGATGTAGAAATAGTCCGCGTTGTCGTTGTAGGCGTTGACGATCCGGATGCGGAACGGCTGCGAATTGCCGAAGACGCAGAAGTCGATCCGGTCGATGTAGAGGTGGGCCATGACCGAGAAGTCGCCGTCGACCTTGAGCAGCGCGTAGATGTGCTTCAGGTCCTCATTGAGGACGCGCATCGTCTCCGGCCGGTAGGCGACGGTCTCCCACAGGGTGGCGTGGCCGCTGGCGTCGATCAGCTGGGCCGTCTCCTGATAGTCGCACAGCCGCTCGTAGGTGACGGGCAGGTCGCGATCCCGCCGGTAACGGCGCAGGTAGCCGCGAAGCTCCTCGATGATCGGGTAGCTCGGCTTCTTCTGCGTGCGGAGGATGTTCGCCGCGTCGGCGGGCATGCGGTCACGATAGCAGGCGTCCGGAGGCAGGCAAACCCCCATCCGGGCGCCGCGGGCGGAGCGCTCAGGCCGGCTTTTCCAGCAGCCGGCGCACACCCTCGATGGCCGGTTCGGTCACCGGCCGGAGGATGAGCGGCCAGCCCTGGGCGGCGGCCAGGACCTGCAGGGCCCGGCGGCAGGGGGCCTGGTTGAGCAGCCGGCCGGAAACCCCGCACGGAAGCGGAGCGCCGGCGTTGGTGCCGGCAAACCATCGCTGCAGCGCCGCGTCCACCAGCGGACCAAAACCGGCGACGGATTCGGCGATGACGGCCTCCGCCTCGGCGCAACCACCGGCCGCCAACTGCACGACCCGCGGGGCGAATTCGGCGACGAGCGCTTCCGGTTTCGCCCCGAGGTAGAATCGACGGGAGAGGGTGGCGTAGTCGTCCGTTCCGGCATGCTCGCACAGGGCCCGGGCAAGCGCCGTTCGCCGGTCCGCCGGCCCGGCCTGCAGCTCGAGCAGGGCGGAGGCGATGGCGCGCCGGCCGAGATCGTAGCCGCTGCCGGGGTCGCCGAACCGCCAGCCAAGGCCGCCGAGGTAGTGCAGTGAGC
>JBJKRV010000457.1:0-8410 GCA_046704465.1 Opitutaceae bacterium
TCCTTGAATCCCGTCTGGCGCGGCAGCCGCGCCACCAGGGGGTGCGGCGCCCGCGCCGCCAGCGCCTGCAGCGTGGATTCGACGGCGCCGAGATCGGCGAATTCATGCAGCCGGCCCGTCCGCCCGCGGATCTCGCCGACCGTCTGCGGACCGCGCAGGAGCAGGACGCAGAGCGCCGCCACTTCCGCCCGGGAGAGGCCGAGCGCCTCCGCGAATTTGTGGCCGTATTTGGTCACACGGCTCGCCGCGCCCTCAAAAACGAAGACCAGCCGCTTCGCCCGCAACGTCTCCAGCGCGCGTTTCACCGTCGCCTCGTCGTAGGCGGTGACGGGATCGCGGTTGGACGTCTGGTTGCAGGCGTTTACCAGCGCATTGAGCGAGAGCGGATAATAGTCGGGCGTGCTGATCTCCTTCTCCACGAGCGAGCCGAGCACGCGCGCTTCCGCGGCGTCCAGGAGAAGTGGGCCGGTTTCGGCATTCATGGGGCCGATGAGCGTGCCTGCGGGCCGGGCCGGACGCAATCCCGCCCTGCGCCTCCGCCTTTCTGCGGACAACGTCTTGAGACTCCACATCTAGGCCGCCCCGCCGGCGGCCTGCCGGCGCGGCAGGCCGGCCGCGAAGCCGAGGACGAATCCGGCGCTGAAGCCGGTGGCGTGCGCACCGACATCGGTATGCAGCCCGCCGGCGCCAAAAAGGGCCAGGAGGGTCAGGCCGGCCGCGAGCGGGCCGAATACCGCCGCCCAACGGTGCCCCCCGCCGGGACCGCGCAAGGCGCGCACGGCCCGGCCGGTGAGCAACCCCAGGCCGGCAAAAATGGCCGTCGAGGCGCCGAGCGATTCATACGGCCCGGGATAATTCAGCGCCGCCGCGGCCAGGTTGCCCGCCACCGAGGCGAGGGCCAGCAGCAGCCAGCCCCGGCGGCGGCCGAGCGTCGTGATCACGGCGACAAAGGCGAAATAACCGCTGAGCAGGTTCGAAACGAGGTGGCCCACGTTGGCGTGGAGGAACAGGGCCGTGAAAATCCGCCACCACTGGCCGCCGTCAAACACCGCGGCGGCATCCAGCGCTCCGGCCGCTTCCAGACGCCCCGGCCAGCGGCGCTGACACCAGAACACCGCCATCACCGCCAGCGCCCACAGCAGCGGGGTGAAGAAATCGGCCCGGCGGGTGGGCCGCGCGACCGGCTCCTCCGGTGGCGGCCAGCCGGCACTTTCGCGATCATAACAGGCCAGCTGCTCGCGCACCGCCTCGGCCGCCTCCGCCTCCACCAGCAGCCGAAACCCGGCCTCGGACGGCGCCAGGCAATAGGGCTCGCCCATGGCCAGCACGACCAGGGCGTGCTCAAACCCGGCACCCGGATCCGGGTACACCCCCGCCTCGACGAGATCCGGAAGATCCCACCCTGAGGGCGTGCCTGCGGTCGGTTCGAGCGGTTCCACCGGCTCCATTAGGAACTTATACGGCGGCGGGGGCCAGCCCGTGCTAGATTACCGCACGCCAAGACCGTCCGGCCCCATCGGCGACGAAACACCGGCGGCCCGGAGGCGTCATGTCCGGTGGTGGCCGAGCTCCCCTCTCAACCCTCAACTCCTGTATTCCCATGCGTTACCTCATCCTGCTCTGCTCCGCCTCGCTGCTGTTGGCGCTTCCGGCCCGGGCGGCTACCTCCCCCGATCCGATCCTGGTCCAGGGGTTGCACGCGTATGTCGCCAACGGCCCCGAGGCCTGCCTGGCCATCTGGTATTCCACCCAGCCGCGGCTCGCCGCCGAAATGGACAAAAGGCTGGCGGTCGCGACGAAGGGGCTCGGGGCCGCCTTCGACACCGACGTGGTGGCCATCCAGACCGTGTCCCGGCGGGTCACCCGCTACTATCTCGCGATCTATTTCGACCGGCGTCCGCTCTGGGTCCGGATCGAGCGCTACGTGGGCCGCGACCGGGTCTATTATCTGCCGCTCAAGCTGTCCTTCGATCCGGACGACATCCTTCCGGGCTATCTCACCGATTTCGTTCAGTGAGCCGGAGTGGCGCCGCCCGACACCGGGTGACGGCTTGAGAACCGGCGCTTCCTGGGTAACGTGCCGTCCGCTCCCGATGCCGGGGCGGGAAAATCAAAGGAGAACGACCATGCGTATACTAGTCATCGGAGCCACCGGCACCATCGGCCGGGCCGCGGTGGAGGCGCTCACCCCCCGTCATGAAATCATCGCCGCCAGCCACAGCCGGTCGGCGCTGAAGATCGACCTGACGTCACCGGATTCGATCCGCGCCGCGCTGGACGCGGCGGCACCGGTCGACGCGGTGGTATGCGCCGCCGGTCAGGCCCGGTTCAATCCTTTGGTCAAACTGACCGACGAGGATTTCGCGTTCTGCCTTCAGCACAAGTTGATGGGGCAGGTAAACGTAATCCGCCTGGCGCTCGACCGGGTGCGCGACGGCGGTTCCGTCACCGTGACCAGCGGCATTCTGGCCAGGGCCCCCATGCCCGGAAGGGCCGCCATCAGTCTGGTCAACGCCGGACTGGAGGGTTTCGTGCGCGCCGCCGCCTTGGAAGCGCCGCGGCGCATTCGGGTCAATGTCGTCAGCCCGCCCTGGGTCACGGAGACCCTGAAGGCGTTCGGCATGGATCCGACGCCGGGGCAGCCGGCGGCGACCGTGGCGCAACTCTACGTGCGCAGCGTCGAGGGCGACGCCAGCGGAGCCACCCTCGAGTTGTCGGGCCCGTGAACGGATCCACCGATTCCGCGCGCCGCCTCACCAGCCCGTGAGCGCGCGGATCGGGCCGAGCAGTTCGAGGGCGATCTGCTCGTGCCCGAACGCCAGCGGATGCGCGTTGGAGGGCGTGCCCGGAAAATGGCTGACCGGGGCCACGGCGATGTGATGGTCGCCGGCCGCCCGTTGCTCGGCCACCACGGCGTCGAGCACGCGGCGCAGCAGATCCCGCTTGGCCCGGTCCTCGGTGCCGGGGGTGTCGCCGAACATCGGGCTCTCGGCCAGCAGCAGGGCCGCGTGCGGGTAATCGGCGCGGATCTGTCGGACGAAATCCTCGTAGGCCTTGGTGAAGACGGCCTCCTTCGGCAACCCCACGTTGAAATCGTTGGTGCCGAGACAAACGACGATGGCGTCCGGCACATAGTTGGCGGGATCCCAGTGTGAATTCGGATCGTCGGGCATGGTGCGCCCGAAGAACTGCGGCGCGTTGTTGGTGTCGGTGCGCCCCTGCCAGTCGCGCATCACCCCGCGGCCGCCGTAGCTCACCAACTGCACCTGGGCATGCAGCCACTTCCCGAGCAGCATGCCGAAGGACCGGGCGGCGTCGGTCGTGCGCGGACTGTTGTCCAGCTCGGGCGGGAAGCGCTCCAGGTACTCGCCGCAGGTGATCGAATCGCCGACGAACATCAGCTTGCGCGTGGGCCACGGCGGCGGGGGCAGCAGCGCACATCCGGCCGGCAGCTGCAGGCCCTGGAAGGTCACCAGACCCTGCCAGGCCTCGGTGCGGCGCACCAGTTCGACCAGCCAGCCCTGCTCGGGCGCCCGGCCGGTCGACAGCGAGAATTCGTTCTCCCCTTTCTTGAGGCGGATGATGACCGGCTTCCAGCCGTTGCAGGAGAGGTTGAAATAGCAGTCCGGGCTGCTCGCGCGCATCCGGATGATCGGCGCCGGGCCGCGATACACGAAGCGGATCGTGATGCCCGGGAATCCCATGTGGGCGCCCTCCTGGTCGAAGGCCACGCGGCCCATGTAGGCGATCCGGGCATCGCGCGCCGAGACCAGGTTTGGATTGACGGTGATCAAATCAGCCCGGCCGTCGGCGGCGAACAGCATCGACGCCGCGGCGCTGGCCAGGAGAAACGGGGCAAGCAAGCGCATGATGGCCCTATGAAACCCCAAACCACGCCCGACGCAACCGTCGGCGGCAGGCGGCCGTCACGCCGCAACGCGGGCCCATCTCATCCGCCGGCATCGGCCGGCGCCTGATCCAGTCCGCGGCGCTCCAGGAGCGGCCGGATGTCGGGCTCGGCGCCGGTGAAGGCGCGAAATTGCGTCATCGCCTCCTCGCTGCCGCCGCGCGAAAGCACCGTTTGGCGCAGCCGGTCGCCGTTGGTCCGCGTCAGTCCGCCGTGTGCCTTGAACCACGCTTCCGCATCGGCGTCCAGCACCTCGGCCCAGATGTAGGAATAATATCCGGCGGAATAACCGCCGGCAAAAATGTGCGAGAAATACGCGCTGTGGTAGCGGGGTGGCACGGGCGCGAACTCCAGGCCGGCGCGGCGCAGCGTCTCGGTCTCGAACGCGGACACGTCGGCGGGCACGTTGCCGGGAGCGAGCTGGTGCCAGGCCTGGTCGATCACCGACGCCTCCAGGTATTCGGTGGTCTTGAAGCCCTGGTTGAATTTCTGGGCCGCCAGCAGCTTGTCCCGCAACGCGGACGGCAGCGGCTCGCCCGTCCGGTAGTGCCGCGCGTAGTGCGTCAGCACCTCGGGCCACACCGCCCAGATCTCGTTGATCTGCGAGGGAAACTCGACGAAATCGCGCGGCACCTGCGTGGCGCTGAAGCGCGGATACTCGACCTGGGAGAACATGCCGTGCAGCGCGTGGCCGAACTCGTGGAACGCCGTGGTCACCTCGTCGAAGGTCATCAACGTGGGCTCGCCCGCCGGCGGCTGCTGGAGGTTGAGGTGAATGGCCACGACCGGCTTCGTCCCCAGCAGGCGGGATTGGAGCATGTAAGAACTCATCCACGCCCCACCCTTCTTGGACGGCCGCGCATAAAGGTCGGTCAGCAGCAGGGCCAGCGGCGAACCGTCGGCGTCGAACACCTCGAACACGCGCACGTCGGGCTCGTAGACGGGCAGGTCGTGTCGCTCCCGGAAGGTGATGCCGTAGAGACGGGTCGCCGCGAAGAACACGCCGTCCAGCAGCACGTGATTCAGCTCGAGGTAGGGCCGGACCTCCGCCGTGTCGAACGCATACCGCGCCCGCCGCACCTTCTCCGAATAAAACGCCCAATCCGCGGCCTCCAGCTCGAAGCGCCCGGGTTCGGAATCGATGACGGCCTGCATCGCGGCGGCTTCGCGCCGCGCATTGGCCACCGCCGGCGGGGCCAGTTTCCCCAGGAGCTTGTTCACGGCTCCCGGCGTTCCCGCCGTCTGGTCCTCGAGGATATAGGCGGCATGATTGGGATATCCGAGCAGCACTGCCCGTTCGGCCCTCAACTCCACCATCCGGCGCAGGATGGCGCGATTGTCGTAGGCGCCGCCCTGCCGGCCGCGCGCCTCGGAAACGCGCTGGATCCGTTCGCGCAGCGCGCGGTCCTCGAGCGAAGCGAGCACCGGCTGTCCCGTGGTGTTGACCAGCCGGAGGGCAAATCCGCCGGCCTTCTGGTCGGCCCGCGCGATCACCTCGGCGGCGGCGACCTGCGCTTCCGGCAGGCCGGCCAGATCGGCGCGCTGGTCGACCAACACGTCCGACGCGTTCGTCTCCTTGAGCACATTCTGGCTGAAGGTGGCCTGCAGGGTGGCCAGTTCGGTGTTCATCGCCTTGAGACGCGCCTTGTCCGCCTCCGACAGCCGCGCCCCGGCCCGCACAAAATCCTGGTGGTATCGCTCCACCAGCCGCTTTGACTCGGCATCGAGACCCAGCGCCTCGCGCCGGGCGTAGACCGCCTCGATCCGCGCAAACAGGGGCCCGTTGAGCCAGATGGCGTCGTGCTGCGCGGCCAGGCGCGGCGCCATCTCGCGTTCGACCTGCTGCTTGACCGGATCCGTGTCGGCGCTGTTGAGGTTGAAAAACACGCGGCTCACCCGTGCGAGGAGCCGCCCCGAGCGCTCCATCGCCACCAGCGTGTTGTCGAAGGTGGGCGGCTCCGGATTGGCGGCGATGGCAGCGATCTCCTTGAGCTCCGCCGCCATGCCGGCCTCGAAGGCCGGCGCGAAGTCCTCGTCCCGGATCCGGTCGAACGGCGGCAGGTGAAAGGGCAGCGGACTTTCCGTGAGCAGGGGGTTGGCGGTCATGGTTGGCGAGGGAAGGCGGGCTTCCCTTGTCTCCGCGGCGGGAGGACGGGGCGCGGCGATGACGCCACCGCCGGCCAGCAACATTGCGGCCAGCAGCCGGCGGCGGATCGCGGTAGACGCGGACACATGGGAGTGACGAGACAGCGGGATCCGCCGCGAAGTGGCGAGTCCCTGAAGACAACTGGGAAACGGCATTGTCAGTCGGGCTGGAAGGTCGAAGCGAAACAGATCCGGCCCCCGCCCGTCAATGATCCAGGCGGGCGCCGGGAGTGTCACGCTCCGCGTCGGCCGCCTACCGGATGCGATCGCGTGGAAACGAGAAGCGGTACGTCCCGGGGGGCAGCCGGTAATCGGTCGCCTCCGCTTCGCCGGCCGGCTCCGGCTGGATCGAGGAACCGGTCTGCCGAATCTGCTCCGCCGGGACCGGCAGCGTCATGAGCGCGGAACTGTTCGGCGGAACCGTGACCTCGTAGACCAACCACTCGCCCGACACGCGCCAATGCGAGACGATCTCCCCGTAGGGTGAATCGAGCGAAGCCCGCACATAAGAGAGCCCTGACGTGAACTGCGGCCGCAGGCGGAAGTGTTGGTAGCCCGGGCTGTCCGGGTCCGGGTCAATGCCGGCGGCGCCGGCATACAGCCATTCGCCCACCGAGCCCAGCGAGTAGTGGTTGAAGGAGTTCATCGACGCCGCCTGGAAGCCCTGTTCGGGCGTCCAGCCGTCCCAGCGCTCCCAGATCGTGGTTGCGCCCTGTTTCACCGAAAAGAGCCAGGAGGGATAGGTGTCGTTCAACACCAGCCGCCACGCCAGGTCCGAGCGGCCGATCTCAGTGAGCGTGGGACAGATCAAGCCCACGCCGACAAACCCGGTCGTCAGGTGGCCCGTCTGTTCCACATCCTCCGCCAGGCGTCGGGCCACCACCGGGCGGAGCTGGGTCGGGAGCAGGCCAAAACGCAGGGCCAGAATGTAGGCCGTCTGGGTGTTGCCATACCGCTCGCCGGGCTTCGGCGGCGGCGCGCCCGGTCGCCGGAAGAACGGACGGGCGGCCGAGGTGATGGAGCCATCGGGTCCGACGAACGCCTTGTCGAAGGCGGCGACGATGGCGCGGTGCAGCGCCGCGTACTTCGCCGCGTCATCGGTTTTGCCCAGGATCGCCGCCGCCCGGGCCACGATCTGCGTCGAGTGCGCGAAATAGGCGGTGTCGACGATGTCGGTCGGCGTCCAGCGCGGCGCCAGATGATCGCCCACCCCGCCCGTCAGGATCAGGCCCTTGGCGGTCCGCTCGCAATAATCGACCCAGCGTTTCATGTGCGCATAATTGTCCGCGAGAAAGGCCCGGTCGTCGTAGGAGGCGTACATCACCCACGGAATGATCACGCCGGCGTCCGCCCACACCGGCCAGCCGGGCCGGGGCGAATCCACCCGCGGCGAGAAGTTGGCAAAATCGCCGCGCGCGGTCTGACCATCGTCGACGTCCAGCATCCACTGGGCGAAAAACGCCGCCACATCGGCGTTGCGCGCCGCCGTGGGCGCAAACACCTGGGCGTCACCCATCCAGCCCATGCGCTCGTCGCGCTGCGGGCAGTCTGTCGGCACGCTGAGGAAGTTTCCGCGCTGGCTCCAGACGATGTTCTGGTAGAGGCGATTCAGCGCCGGATCCGAGCAGGAGAAACTGGCGGTGGCCGGGGTGTCCGAGCCCACCACGACCGCGCGCACGTCGGCGGCCGTCAGCGTGCCCGGGTAACCCGAAATCTCCGCATAGCGGAAGCCGTGAAACGTGAACTGCGGCTCGAAGGTCTCCCGGCCCCACCTTCCGCGCAGCACGAACGTGTTGGTGGCCAGGGCGGTGCGCAGGTTGGCGGTGTAGAGCGCGCCGCCGGCCTGCAACATCTCACCGTGGCGCACGGTGATGACCGTGCCGGCGCGCCCGTGCGCCGTCAGCCACACATGGCCCACCAGGTTCTGGCCGAAGTCCACGATCCATTTCCGCCCGTAACGGGTGATCCTCTGCGGGGCCAGTTCCATCAGGCGTCGCACCGGCGGGCCGATCTGGGGCTGGATGGACACGTCGTGAGAAACGACGACGGCGTGCGGCCAGTCCGCGGCCCGGCTGAAGACCCGACTCCAACCGGCCACGGCGCGCCGCGCATCGTCCCGCTCCCCCCACTGGAGGTCGGCGCCGACAATCTCGCCCGGGCCGGCCTGCCACGTGCCGTCGGTCGGAATCACCTCGCGGGTCCCGTCGGCGTAGGTGATCTCCACCTGGGCCGAAAACGCCGGCACCGTGCCGTATTGCGCCAGGCCCATCCAGCCCACCCGCCCCGCGTACCAGCCGTCGGCGAGCACGGCGCCGATCGCATTGCGCCCCGATCGGAGCAGGCGGGTGACGTCGTAGG
>JBJKRV010000458.1:0-4374 GCA_046704465.1 Opitutaceae bacterium
TTACACCGCCGCCAAGCTGGTCCGCACCGCCCGACGGCGGCAGGCGCGCGAACAGGAGGCCCAGGCCATGCAGGAGCTCTTTTCCCCATCCACCCCAGCCGCCGATTGGACCCGGCTGCGCCCCGTGCTCGACGACGCGATGCACGAGTTGAACGAACGCAACCGCGAGGCCGTTCTGCTGCGCTATTTTGAAAATCACCCGTTCGCCGAGGTCGGCGCCCGGCTCGGCCTCAGCGAGAACGCCGCCCGCATGCGCGTCGACCGGGCGCTGGACAAGCTGCAGGCGGTGCTCACCCGGCGCGGCATCACGTCGACCGGCGCGGCGCTGATCCTGCTGCTCGCCGACCACGCCGTGATCGCGGCGCCCGCCGGTCTGGCCGCCAGCGTCAGCGGTGCGGCGCTGGCGGGCGCGGGGGGCGCCGTCGCGCTCTGGACCCTTATGACCGCTCCCAAAACCCTGGCCACGATCACCAGCGTCGCCGCCCTCGCCCTCGGTGTCGGCGTCATTCAACAACAGCGGACCATCGGACGCCTGCAACGGGAGGCGACCGAGATTCGCGCACAAAATCAGGCTCTTCCCGCCCTCCGCGCCGAGAATCAACGCCTCAAACAGGCCCAGATCCCGGCCGGCGAACTCGCCCGGCTGCAGCATGACCAGGCCGAGCTGGCGCAGGTCCGCTCCGAGATTGCCTCCACCAAGGCCAGTCTCACCGCGTTGCGAGCGCCGGCGGAACCCCGAGGCGTCCCGGCGGCGCTGGCGTCGTGGAACAACGAGCCGGTGCTGGATTTGAGCCAGCTCGACGTGTTCCCCAAGATCCGCGAGCAGATCCAACCCCAATATCCGCTCGGCCTGCGGTTTGACGGCGCCGTCGGCGAGGCGGATGTCCAGTTCGTCGTGGACACGGAGGGCAACGTGGTGCGCGCGAGCGTGGCCAGCGCCACCAGCCCGGACTTCGGCGAAGCCGCCCTCGCGGCCGTGAAGCAATGGAAGTTCGCCCCGGGCCTGAAGGACGGCCGCCCGGTCAACGCCGCGATGCGGGTGCCGGTGGTGTTCACTTTCAACGACAGCCCGCCGGCCAAGCACCCATGACCCGGACCGCCGCCATCCTGCCTCCGGCGCTGCTGGCCGCCGCCCTGGCGGCGGTGCTCCTCGTGCAGCGGCAGACGGCGTCGCAGTGGCGTCACGTCACGGTCGATCTCCGCGCGCAAAACCGCGAGGTCCCTTTTCTTCGGCAGCAAAACGGCCAGTTCGCGCTGTGGGCGGTGTCTCCCTCCGACCTCGCGGCCCTGCGCCGCGACGCGGCGACGCTGGCGGCCGAGCAACGCCGGCTGGACGCCATGAAACGCCGTCTGGCGTTCGAGACCCGCGCCCGGATGGCGAACGCACCGCCCGCACCGCTGGCTCCGGGGCTGGTTCCCATCGCGGCGATGACAAATGCCGGAACGAGCACCCCCGAGGCGGCCGCCCGGACTTTCTTCTGGAACGTGGGCCGCGTGGAGCCGGACGCGATCGCCCACAATCTCGAATTCGCGCCGGACGCCCAGGCGAAAGCCGACGCCGCGTTCAGCCGCCTCGACGCCGCGTCCCGAAAAAAGATCGGCACCCCGGAAAAGCTCGTGGCCCTCCTGATGGTCGAGATGCTCAGCCGCGCGACCGGCGTGCAGGTGCAGGGCTGCAACTACGACCCGCAGACGGCCGGCCGCGCGGTGTGGAATGCAAAGCTGCAGACCGCCAGCGGGCGGTTGCACGACATCTCCTTCCCGATTCATCAGACGCCCTCGGGATGGCACGAGGTCATCACCACGGCCTGGCTTGACCGCTGGTCGTCCTACTTGCGCTGAGTCCGGCCGGCGGAATGCGGAACCCGCTCGGAGCAGGAGCGGGGCCCATCCGGCCCGAGATCCACCGGGAGGCATTGGATCGAGCAGTTTTGTGGTCACGGGTGGGGCCCGATCTCCGGCGGGCCAATGCGTCCCAAGGGTCATTCGACACCGGGTGAGATAATCTCGGGACCGATCACGTCCGAGTCCGACGTTCAACTTGCGGCTTGCCAGCGGCCCGGGCTCGTTGGTCACTTCGCCGAGCATGCCGTCGCGCCCCGTCCTCAACGGTTTCACTCCGGACCCAGCCCTGGCGCCCTATCTTGCCGCCCTGGGCGGGCTGGACGGCTCCGCGGTGGCCCGCCTCCGCGCCCGGTTGCGCCGGGGCGTGCGCGAAGCCGATCTGGCCGACGTGGTCCCCACCGCGACGCCCGGCTGGGAGGTGGGGCCCGTCCCGCTGGTCCTGCCGGCCGACGAATGGCGCGTACTCGAGGCGGCCATCCGGCAACGCGCGCGTCTCGTCAACGCGCTGCTCATCGATCTCTATTCCGGCCAGGAAATCCTGCGACAGCGGGTGCTGCCCCCGGAAATCGTCTTTCGCGATCCTTATTTCCGCCGGCCGGCCGTGGGTCTTGAACCGGGCCGGACCAATCCGGCCACGCTCCTGCGTTTTGACCTGGTGAAGGATGCGGGTGGCTGGTGCATCGCCGACACCCACGTCAACACCCCCATCGGCCTCGCGTTTGCCCTCCAAAACCGCCGGTTGCTCATGCAGGAGGCCGGGGAACACTACCGCACGCTGCCCGACTACCGCCGGATCAGCGATTTTCCCCTGCGTCTGCTCGATGCGCTCCAGGCCCTGGCTCCCGCGGAAGCCCGCTCGGGCACCGGCGGCCCCTCGATCGTCATGCTCACCCCGGGTCCGGACGATCCGGTCTATTTCGAGCACAGTTTTCTCGCGCGCAGGATGGGCGTACCCCTGGCCCAGGGTGGAGATCTCCTGGTGGTCGACAACCGGGTCTTCTTCAAGACGATCTCCGGCCTTGAGCCGGTCGACGTGATCTATCGGCGGCTCAACGACGCGCACATCGACCCCGTGGTCTTCGCCACGCGCGACGAGGTTTGGGGCGTGCCCGGGTTGCTCCAGTGCATCCGTCAAGGCAGCGTGGCGGCGGCCAACGCCGTCGGCGCCGGGGTGGCGGAGAATCGGGCCCTGCTGGCCTTCCTGCCCCAGCTGATGCGGTTCTACCTCGCCGAGGCGCCGCTGCTGCCGACGCTGCCGACTTTCTTCGGGGGCGACCCGGACGTGCTGGACGCCCTCCTGGATGGCCACGAAGAGCTGCTGGTGCGGCCGGCGCACGGCCCGACCCCCGGCATGCCGCAACCGGAGCGCGACCGCCCCCTGGCCGGCCGGCGCGGATCATTCCGGCGGCTGTTGCAATCGCCCCACGCCTTTGTGGCGCAATCGGTCGTGCGGCCCGCGCCGTTGCTGCCGGCACCGGCCGTCGGACGCGGGCATCCCTCCCCCGTCCGGATCTGCGCCTTTGCGCATTGCACCGGGCGTCGGATCACCGTCCTTCCCGGGGGGCTGGGCCTCGTGGGCGCTGAAAAGCCTTCACCCGAGGACATCGGTCCCACGGCCGACATCGTCGTCCTGACGCCCCGTGGCGGCCGCACCCGCCACCCCCGCCCCGAAACCTTCGACTCCCCGGCCGTCCAGCCGGCACGGCGGCTGGTGCCGGGTTCGCGCGCCGCCGAGTGGCTGTACTTGCTCGGCCGGTATCTCGAACGCGCCGAATCGTCCGCCCGCATGCTCTCGATTCTCGAGGAGGTGGAACTGGAGGAAATTCCCCGGACGGAAAGCGCCCGCTGGCTGCCCTTGTGGCAGGGCGTGTTGGAGGCCACGGGCCACGCGGACGCACGGGTCAAGATGAGCGCCCGCAGTCCAACCGCCCTTCCCGACGACCGGCTTTGGCAGATGGCGCTCGATGGCGGGCACGACAGCTCCATCGCGACGTCGGTGCAGCGCGCCCGCGAGAACGCCGGCCGCACCCGGGACTACGTGAGCCCTGAAGCCTGGGCGCTGCTGCACGGCCTGGACGCGCGTCTTCAGGCCCTCCGCGGGCGCCGCCGGCCGGGTGCCGCCGGCCTCCGGACCGCCGCGCTCGGTTGCGCGCGCACCGCCCTCTCCGGCGTCAACGAATTCCTGGCCACGACCGACCGCACGATGCTGCACGATGCCGGCTGGCAGTTTGTCCGCATCGGCCTGCATCTCGAACGCGCCATCATGACCTCCACCGCGCTGCGTCACGTGCTCGGGGCCGCGGTCGACGCCGGGCCGGGCGACGATGAGCCGGCCGGCGGCGACGGGCGCGAGAACCCGGCGCTGGCGGCGTTGCTGCGCATGCTGGGATCGCAGGACGCCTACCGGCGCGTCTACCGGACCCAGGCCCGGTCGCGTCTGGTGGCCGACTTCTTCCTGCATCAAACCGAGGCCCCGCGCAGCATCTATCACTGTCTGGGGGAACTGGAGACCTCACTCGGCGCCATCAC
>JBJKRV010000459.1:0-10241 GCA_046704465.1 Opitutaceae bacterium
CCCGCTTCACCCAGCCGACCTACCCGACCGGCATCCCTCCGGTGGCCTCCCGTACCCAGCAGGACTGGATGCTCCTGGCCCAGCATCCGAGCATCTCGACCCTGACGCTCCAACCGTACCTGCCCAACGGCACCGCGACGTACGCCACCTATAATCCGGCCATGGTGCGCAACAAGGCGCTCTACGACTGGGATTCCATCAATACCCTGTCGCCGAATTACGGCTTTCTGAAGGCCAAGACCTACAACATCGAGATCCTGCAAACCATCACGCGCGATCTCAACCTGGACGTCGGCTGGTTCCGCCAGGAGATCGAGGAGACCGACAATTACGCCATGGGACAGACCAACCAGCAGACCGCGTTCTGGGTGGACACCAATCTGGTCATGGCCGACGGATCGGCCAATCCATACTTCGGCAGCCCGATGGAATTCGATTACTCGGCGGACGTATTCAAGCTGCCGGAAATCAGCAACACGTTCCGCGCGATGCTGGCCTACGACCACGACTTCTCCCGGAGCGAAGGTTGGATGAAGTGGCTGGGGCACCACCGGGTTTCCGCCTTGTGGTCGCGCTGGCAGGACAGTCTGAAGAACCTGCGCTACCGCCTCTCGACCGACGGCGGGGATCCCCGGTACCTGCCCAACACCAACAACTCGGGCTGGGCCTACTGGAACAACGGCACGTTCGACCGTTGGTACTATGTCGGCAAGAACGAGAATGGCCTTGTGCAGTACGCCCCCGGCATCTTCAACATGCCCGGCTCCGGCGGCATCGGCAGCGCGCAGATGTCCACCTATAACTTCTCCACGTACTCGTGGGATACCTCGTCGCGCTCGTTCGAGCCCAACTACTCCTTCGCCGGCACGACCCCGCTGGCCGAGAAGGTGCTCGAATCCCAGAACCTCGCCTGGCAGGCGTACCTGTGGAAGAACCGCGTCATCGCCACCCTCGGCTGGCGCAAGGACGATTTCAAGTCGCGCACGACCAACCAGAGCGGCCTCACCGGCAGTCAGCAGTATGTCAACGGGCTCGCCGACGAGACGTTGATCTACCGCATGACTCCGTGGAGCTATATCCGCGGCCGGACGAAGACCGCCGGCGTCGTCGTGAAGCCGTTCATCGGCTGGGAGGGCCTGAACCGCGCCGCGGATGACGGCAATTTCTTCGCCCGCTTCCTGCGCGGGGTCGGCGGCCACCTGAACCGCTCGGACAACTTCAACGTGCCGACGAGCGTCCAGTACGACTATTACGGCAACCCGCTCGGCAAACCCCAGGGCACGGGGAAGGACTACGGCATCGATTTTACCCTGTTCCAGGACAAGCTCTATGCGCGGATCAATTGGTACCAGAGCGACAACCGGAACGCCCCGGCCGGCACCATGGCCAGCACGGCGGCGGCGCGCATGGCGCGCATGGACACGGTCAGCATGCGGGGTTGGGCCGAGTGGGTGGTGCGCTACCGCGACGGCGAATCCACCAGTTCGTACTTCGGCAACAACACCGTCCATCCCTACACCAACTATCCGAACTTCGTCGCCGACGTGGACGCGTTGATGCAGGACCCCAACTACGACTACAACAGCAACAGCTGGCCGTCCGGCTGGCGGAATTCGACCCTGACCGACAAGTCCCGCGGGCTCGAGGCGCAGTTGACCTACAATCCGATCAACAACTGGAACATCAAGGTGACGGTGGGCAAGCAATACTCCACCTATTCGAATATCGCCCCCCAGCTGTTGGCGTTCCAGGCTCAACGCCTGCCGACCTGGCAAAACGCCACGGCCTCCGGTGTGCCTTCGGGTGAGTTCAATGTCTACACCGGTGCCGCCGGCGGTGATCCGACCCCGACCCGCCTGGACCACTTCTGGACCGGCTACGGCTTCAGCGCCGACGCCAGGTTGTCCAACAGCAGCACCGGCAACCCAACGTGGACGAGCCCTGAAGGGTTCTACGACAGCGCCGTCGTCGCGGATTTCAACGTGATGCGCGCCCTGGACGGCCAGTATGTTTTGAATGAGCGGCACTGGACAGCGAACATGATCTCGTCCTACTCGTTCATCCACGGCCGGCTGAACGGGCTGCGTGTGGGCGGCGCCGTGCGCTGGATGGACAAGGCTGTCGCCGGCTACATGGGAGACACGGCGCATCTGAACAGCACCGGACAGATCGCCGCTCCGGATCTGAACAAGCCGATCTACACGCCGGCGGAGACCCACCTGGACCTGTGGGCCTCCTACACGACGAAGATTCCGCGGTTGTTCGGCAACAAGGTGCAGGTGTCGTTCCAGTTCAACGTGCGCGACGTCTTTGAGAACGGAGGCCTGCTGCCGATCTCCTTCAACTACGACGGCACGCCCTGGGCGTTCCGCATCAAGGACCCGCGGCAATACCTGTTCACCACCACGTTTGATTTCTGATCGGCGGCCCGAATCGTTTGCCTCGATTCCCAGCGGAATTGAAACCGAAGCCCCCGCCCGCCGGCGGGGGCTTCTTGTCTCCGGGACATTCTTTTGGTTTAGGGTAGCGGGACTCACCCCACCGGTTTCAACATGAACGACGGAGCCCAGGCGCGGCCCTCGACAGATTCTGCGGATCAAGGCAGGGTCGCGCTGGCCGGTCTCATCATCGCCCTGTCGGCTGTCACCGCCTGGAGCAACAGCTTCGGCGGTGCCTTCGTGTTCGACGACCTCTCGGGCATCGTCAACAACTCCGCGATCCGGCACCTCCGGCCGCTGGGGGACGTCCTCTTTCCCGCCCAGGTCAATCTCACCGTCAGCGGCCGTCCGCTGCTTGGACTGACGCTCGCAATCAACTACACGCTCGGCGGTCTCAACGTCTGGGGGTATCACGCCCTCAATCTGGCCATTCACGTTCTGGCGGGGCTGACCGTGTTCGGCATCGTCCGCCGCACGCTGACGAGTGTGGGGCGGCATCGCCGCCTGCCGCCAAATTCATATCCGCCAGGGTTCCGCGACCCCGCTCTGCAGGACAACGCCACCTTCCTCGCATTCGCGATCGCGTTGTTGTGGACCCTGCATCCGCTGCAAACCGAATCCGTGACCTACCTCGTGCAGCGGGCCGAATCGCTGATGGGCCTTTTCTATCTGCTGACGCTGTATTGCTTCATCCGGGGAGCTGAAGGGACCACGGTCGACGGAACCAAGTCTGGCGGCGGGCTTCGGCGACCCCGCCCTGCAACCGATGGTCCCGTGGTCCGCGGTCCGTGGTGCCGTGGCCCCGTGATCTGGTTTGCCTGCTCGATTCTCGCCTGCCTGCTCGGCATGGCCGCCAAGGAAGTGATGGTCACGGCGCCGGTGATCGTCCTGCTCTACGACCGTGTGTTTGTGGCCGGAAGTTACCGTGAAGCCTGGCGCCGGCGGGGATGGGTCCACGCCGGCCTCATGGCCACCTGGCTTCCTCTCGCCTGGTTTGTGGCCGGCACCGGTTGGAGCCGCGGTCAAACTGCCGGATTTGGCAGCGCCGCGGGACCATGGGAGTATTGGCTCACCCAGCTCGGCGCCGTGGTGCACTACCTCCGACTGGCGCTCTGGCCCCATCCCTTGGTCGCCGATCACGGCATGGCGCTGACACCCTCGTTTTCCGCCGTCTGGTGGCAGGGCCTCGTCTTGCTGGCTCTGCTCGTCGCGACCGTCTGGGCCCTGGCTAAGCGGCCACGTCTTGGATTTCTCGGCGCCTGGTTCTTCGCCATCCTCACCCCGACCAGCCTCGTCCCCGTCGCCACGCAAACGGTCGCCGAGCACCGCATGTACCTGCCGCTCGCGGCCGTAATCGCTCTGGCGGTTGTCGGTGTTCACCGCCTGCTCGGCCGGCGCAGCCTGCCCGTTTTTCTGGCGCTGGCCGCGGGCCTGGCCTGGCTGACCCTGAAGCGGAACGGGGTGTACCGGAGCGAGTTCGCATTTTGGCGCGACGTCGCGGCCCACAGTCCCACCAACGCCCGGGCGCGCAGCAATCTCGGCAACATCCTGCTTGAGCAGGGCCACGCTGCCGCCGCCGTTCCCTGGCTCGAGGCTGCGCTCCGGATCCAGCCCGATCTGCCCGACACCGAGAGCAGCCTTTGTCGGGCACTGACGCGCCTCGACCGGCTGCCCGAGGCGCTGGCGCATGGGGAAAAGGCCGTGAAGCTCGATCCCGCCTCGGGCTACGCCCATCTGGTACTCGGCGAGGCCCTCATGCGGCAGGGACGAACCGACGACGCCACGGCGCACTATGCCACGGCGGTTCGCCTGCAGCCCGGGGCGCTCGACGCCCGCTTCGCGCTTGCCACCGCTTTCGCCACGGCAGGCCGGTACGAAGACGCCGCCGCCCAGTATCGCGAGATCACGCGCCTGGATCCCGGGGACGTTCGCGCCCGGTCCAACCTGGGCAGCGCGCTGATGATGCTGGGCCGCCTCGATGAGGCGGTCGCCGCGTACGAGGCGGCGTTGCGCCTCGATCCCGGCAATGCGGCGGTCCGGCAGAACCTCGAACTCGCCCGCTCGCTTCAGGCCAAAGCCGCCGGCAGACCGTAGCGCCGGCCGGTCGGCCGCTCCCGATCCCGACGATTTCGGCCGCCCGCAATTTCCGTGAATTTTGCTGAATCCCAACCCGGCGTTTCGTAGCCTGAGAGAAAATGAACGTCTGCTGGTCGGCTCTCGCGTGGGGCGTCGCGTTGATCCTCGGATTCGTCGGCTGGGGACGTTTGCTGGCCAGGTTTCTCGCCCCCCAAGCCCGCGTCGGCTGGGGGCAATGCGCCGCCTGGGGCCTGGCGGTTTCGGTGATCGTGGGTGGCGTGCTGAACTGGCTGTCGGCGATCTCGCGGCCCCTGCTCGTCGGGTACGTCGCCGCCGGCGTGGCGCTGACCGTGTGGGACGCCGGGCGCGCCTGCTTCGCCCCACGCGACCGGCGGCGGCCGGGACTCGCCTCGTTCGCCGCCGACCCCCTATCGGCGTGCCTGCTGATCGTGCTGGTCGCATTGGTCGGCTTCAGGTTTGTCGCCGCGCCGGTCCAGCGATCCTTCTCCCCGAACTCGACCAGCCCCGATTTCTACGGGGTGACCTTCAACCCGCACGATGACCTTCACGCCTACCTGGTGTTTCCGGAGCGGATGCTCCAAACCGGGCATCTGGGTGACGACCCGTTCAACACCCGGCGCCTGGAGACTTCCCTCGGCGGCACCCATTTCCTCAATGCGCTGACCCTGGCCGCCCTCCCGGTCGACCAACTGCATCTGTTCGAAAACGGCGTCTGCATTGTGATCCTCTGCGGGATCACGGCCGAGCTGTTCGGAGCGCTGGGAGTGTCGCGGCGCGCCAACCGGTTTCTGCTGATCGTGGGCCAGTGCATGATCATGGATACCTTCAACGTGGTCAGCCACGTCAGCGCGATGGTGATGTTGACCGCGTGGATGTTGCTGCTGGTCGAAGCGCGCTGGCGCACCGATCCCCCGCTGCGCTCGGCCCTGCTTCTGGGCATTGTCTTCGCGGGTACCGCGGCGCTCAAGTCGACGGTGCTGGTCATGGCCGGCTTGTTGATCGTCGTCTATCTCCTGATCCAGGCGTTCACCCGTCCGGACCGGCGGCTGCTGCTTGTGATCGGAGTCGCCGGCGCGGTGACAATCCTGGCGCTGGCGCCGTGGATGGACGCCATGGTCCGCTCCTCGGGCACCCTGCTGTATCCGTTCCTCGGCAACGGTTATCACTGGACGCGGTATCTGTCGGCGCCACTTCCCGCGGAGCCCGTCAGCCGTTGGATTCTTGAAAACAATCTTCGTGCGCTTTGGCTGCCGGGAGTCTGGGCCGTGGGTCTGGGCCTGGTCTTTATCGCCGGGCGCGCGGTCTGGGCGGTCCGCGGGTTGGGCAACGTCTGGTCGGTCGCCGCCGCGGCGGTGACGGCGTGGCTCGTCAGCATTGTTGGATTTGCCTGGGCCGGCGGAGGGTGGGCCGTCTATCGCTATGTGTTCCCGATCGAATATGTATCCGGGCTCCTGCTGCTCGGCGCGGTCTGGCGCCTCACGCACAGCCGGGCCGGATCGCGGTTGCTGCGCCTGCCGCAACCCTGGTACTGGCGCGCCCTCGCTGCCGGCTGGCTGGTCCTCCAGCTTCCAATGGCCCTGAATCTGTACGCCCGCATCCTGCCGGACGATCTGAGGCCCGGCGGTCCGCGGTGGCCAGTCACCGATGCGAGCGTGAATCGGTCGGTCGCGCGGATGCAGCAGGCCGTGCCCGCCGGCGCCAGGCTGCTGGTGCGTCTCACCCAGCCGTACCTCCTGGATTTCCAGCGTAATCCGATCTTCGTCGCGGACTGGCCCGGCTCGGTCAGCCCGCCGCCCGGCATGCCTCTCGGCCGGGGCCCGGAACCCCTGGCCCGATATCTGTTGGGGCGCGGCATCCGGTATGTGGCCTATTCCTATCGGCTGCAGGCGGATTATCCCGAAGCGTACTTTGGGTGGATGGCCGGGCCTGATCAGCCGCCGTGGGATCGATATCAGGCCAGGTTTGCCTTCGATTTTCAAAGCAACCTCGCCGCGCTCGGAAAGACCCGGCGGCACCTTTACGACGACGGCTCCACGTTTGTCCTCGACCTCGCCGCGACCCTCCCGACCGAATCCATGCAGTCGGGCCGCTAGCCAGGCAGGCCGAATGCGGCCGACAGGGCGCGTTCGATAAACTCGCCACGAGATTTCCGACTGTCCTTCGACGAGTCCCGATAGAGCGGAACCGCGCTGCCCACAATCTGACAGTCACATTTCTTGCGCCTTTCTTTCGCCATCTCGGGACATACGGTATCCCCCCAGATTATCGCGTCCAAAAGCTCTCTAGGTGCGTTGGATGGCCGTTGCAGCAAAAGGCTCTGCGCCTTCCCCGATCAGTACCAGTAGTCTGGAACCAGCCCCCCTCGTCTCCCCAGCAAACCCACCGGCTCCCGCACCTTCCTGAAATGGAGCGTTAGGGAGTCGGCGGTTTTCGAGGCAGAATTGCTTCGACTTCGAATCTGTTCCCAACCTCCCCGCCGGTCGGCCGCCAATTTCCCCGGCACCGACCGGCGGAGTTTGGGAAGGGTGGGTAGAATGATCTTCGAACCCGCCTGGTGCGGCTTGAAGTTTGGTCCTTCAGGTCGCCGGCTGCTGCCCGGTCGTGCCGCGAGAGGCGCCTCGGGGCTGCACAGGGCCTGACGGGCGTCTCTCTCCCCTGACCCGCAGTTCGTGGCGGCACGGAATTGCCGCGCGATGATCCGCTCCGTTTTGGCGGTGGAGAGGGCATGGGTCCGTGACATCGTCCTGCCAGCGAGGGTCCAAAACGGTTGCCACCGTCCCAATCCGTGCCTTGATCATCATCCCTCCGCGCCGTTGAGCCTCATGCCGATCCGCCGGGAGCATCACCGATTTTCCAAATGCGAAGCCTCCCTTCGCAAAGCCGGCTGGCGCCGGCTCGGCGTGGTGGCGGTGCGTGATCTGTCGTCCGCCGGCAGCGCCTCGGGTTCCTCGGAGACTGGTTCTTCCTCGTCCTCGCGCCCAGTTCCAGCATCGTGCCGGTCGTCACGCAGACGATGGCCGAGCACCGCATGTATCTGCCGCTGCCCGCCGTGATCGTGCCGGTGGTAATCGGTCTCCACCGCCTGCTCGGCTGGCGCAGCGGGCTCCTTTTCACCGCGCTCGCCGTGGGACTCGGCTGGACCACCGCGCGCCGGAACCTCGACGATCGCAGCCCGTTCGCACTCTGGAGCGCCACCGCCCGCGCGTTCAACAATCTGGGCTCGCAGTACCTCAAGCGCGATAATCTGTCCGAGGCGATGCGCTGCTTCCACCGCGCTCTCCAACGCGGGTTCCGAACCACCCCCTGACCGATGACGTCATCGCCTGGTCCTCAGCTCCGGCTCCGCCGCCTTCCGGCCTTGATTTCCGCGTGCGTCATCGCGCTGGCCGGACTCGCCGCCTGGTACAACAGCCTGTCGACGCCCTTCTTCTTCGACGACGAGGCCGTGGTGCTCAGGAATCCGACCATCCGCCATCTTTGGCCACTCTGGACCGCGTTGTCACCGCCTGACACCGGCGGCGGATCCGGCGTCACCGCCCGGCCGGTCATCAACCTGTCGCTCGCCGTCAACTACGCCCTCGGCGGCCTGGATGTCCGCGGCTACCACCTGCTCAACGTGATTGTCCACATCCTCGCCGCCCTGGCGCTGTTCGGCGTGGTGCGATGGACGTTCGCGTTCGGACCGTCCGCCACCTCGCCGCCCGGCCGGAACAGGTTCGCCTTCGCCGACGGCGATTGGGCGGCGTTTGCGGTGGCGCTGCTCTGGCTCCTGCATCCGCTGCAGACCGAACCCGTGACCTGTGTCGTGCAGCGGACGGAATCGATCATGGGCCTGTTCTACCTGGTGACGCTGTATTGTTTCATCGGCGCGGCGGCCGGCGCCGGCCCTGCGATCGACACGGAAACTGCAGGCCGGAAAGGTCCCGTGGTCAGTGGTCAGTGGTCCCGCGGCTCCGGACTGAATCGTTCCTCCGCCTGGTCCGTTTTGGCCGTCCTCGCCTGCCTGGCCGGCATGGCCAGCAAGGAGGTCATGGTCACGGCGCCGTTGGTCGCGCTGCTGTATGACCGCACGTTTGTGGCCGGAACGTTCCGCGAAGCGTGGCGCCGCCGGCGCCCGCTCTACCTCGCGCTGGCCTCGACCTGGATCCTGCTGGCGTGGCTGGTGCTGAGCAGCGGAGGCCAGCGCGCCGGATCGGTCGGATTCGGCCTCGGGGCCAGCGTGTGGAACTACCTGCTCACCCAGTGCCGCGCGCTCCTGCTCTACCTCAAGCTCTCGCTCTGGCCCCACCCGCTCGTGATCGACTACGGCATGGGCCTCGTGCATTCGCTGGCCGCCGTCTGGTGGCAGGCGATCGTCGTCGTGACCCTGCTGGGTCTCACCGCCTGGAGCCTGGTGAAGAAGCCGCGGCTCGGTTTCCTCGGCGCCTGGTTCTTCCTCATCCTCGCCCCCAGTTCGAGCGTGCTGCCGTTGGTCACGCAGACGATCGCCGAGCACCGGATGTATCTCGCGCTCGCCGCCCCGGTCGCACTCGGCGTGACGGCCCTTTACCGCTGGACCGGCCGGCGCGGCCTTCTGGCCTGCTTCGTCCTGGCGCCGGCCCTGGGCTGGCTCACGATCTCGCGCAACCACGACTACCGCACCACCACCTCCATCTGGCGCGACGCGGTCGCCAAGGATCCGACGAACCCGCGGGCTCACGGCAACTTGGGCGACGCCCTGCTGGCCGCACGGCACTACCGGGAAGCGGTCGGTCAGTTCCGCGCGGCCCTGCGCCTGAAGCCGGACTACAACCAGATCTACAACAACCTGGGCGACGCCCTGCTGCATCTGCACCGTCCGCGCGAAGCGATCGCCGCCTTCGCCCAGGCCCTGCGGCTCTTCCCGCTCGACCCCGACGTCCACAACAACCTCGGCAACGCCTTCCTCCAACTCGGCCGGACGGACGACGCGGTCCGGGAATACGAGATCTCGCTGCGCGTCTCCCCGAATTCGCCCGATACCGAATTCAACCTGGCGAACGCGCTGATGGCCGCCGGCCGGATCGACGAGGCCATCCGGCACTTCCAGGCGGCGCTTCGCCTCGCCCCCCATCGCGCGGCGACCCATTACGGACTCGCGGCGGCGTATGTCCGGGCCGGGGATGCCGCCGGGGCCGAACGGGAATTCAACGAAACCCTGCGCCTCGCCCCGAACGACGCCGAAGCCGGCTTCGCCCTCGGCAATGTCTACGCCCAAACCGGACGCTACGACGCGGCGATCGCCGCATACCGGCAGGTCCTGAAATTCCGGCCCGACTTCATCCAGGCCCGCAATAATCTGGGCAATGTCTATCTCATGACCGGCCACCTCGACCGCGCCATCGACACTTACGAGGAAATCCTCCGCCGGCAGCCGGAGAACGCCTCCGCGCGCCGCAACCTCGACCAGGCCCGCGCCCTGCAACGCGGGCGAGCCCGTTGATTTCACGACTTTGACCCGCCCGACCTGGGGTTGCGAGTGACTCCATTTTAGGGTTCAAGAGCAACACCGACCCGTCCCCCTGCCCGCCGTGAACCGCTTCAGCCGCCAGACCCGCCTGCTCCAGTGGCTCGACCGCCGCGTCGGCGTGCCGTTGTGCTTCCTGCTCACCCTGGCGCGCCGTCTGGGCGGCGGCACTCGGCGCCGTCCGCCGCCCGGTCCGGGTCGCAGCCTGCTCTTTCTCAAGC
>JBJKRV010000460.1:0-3018 GCA_046704465.1 Opitutaceae bacterium
AGGTGTAGGGAAAGCGGCGCAGGTCCCAGAGGTGTTGATGCGTGTCAAGGAGCGGAATCATGGGCAACACGGTCGGACCCGCGCGGGAGCGGCGGGTTGCGGAGGAGGCGGAGATCCCGGCATCGACCCGGGAGATGCCGGCGCAAGCGGCTCGCCAGATTTGGGATGGCCGATTTCACAATGTTCGACGGTCGGGGGGGCGGGCGATCAGGCGCCGTGCCCGGGCGGGTTGCCGAGGAAATTGCCGTAGGTGATCAGGCCGACGGCGCAAATCAGCAGGGCGATGCCGAAGGAGACGAAGAATTGGGTCGAGCGGCGGCAGCCCTTCCACTCGCCGATGAGCACGCCGAAGCCGAAACTGAGCAGGATGAGGATGATCATGTGGATCGCCCAGCTCGAGAACATGAATTCGCCCATGCGGACATGCCCCAGCCCGTAGAAAAAGAACTGCATGTACCAGAGCAGGCCGGTGAGGAAGCCGAGCGCGTAGTTCCGCGCGAGACCCCGCCGGTCGGGGGTGCGGATGAATTCGCCCCAGCTGCGGGCCCGGGTGGCCAGCCAGCCGGCATAGAACAGGGTGGTGGTGAAGGCGCCGGTGTTGGAGAACAAATAGATGACGTTGTCCTGGAACTGGCCGGCGCCGTACCGGGCCGCCACGTCCGCGACCGGCTGGGCCGCCTGGAGGGAGAAGTTGAACACGGCCGAAAGCACGCCCGCCAGCAGCACGATGGGCAGGCCGACGCGCGCGTTGAAGGCGGGTTTGGAGGCTTCCTTGGAAAGCTCCCGCTCCTTCCGCAAGCCGGCCATGCCGGCCACCAGCATGGCGCCGCCGCCGAGCAGCACGCCGGTCACCACGAACGAGCCGCCGGTTTTGGCGAGGTCGGCGCCCAGATTCCCCGCCATCATCGGGGGCAGCAGCGTGCCCAGCACGCACGAAACGCCGATGGCCACGGCGTAGGTGAGCGAGTAGCCGATGTACTGGATGGCCACCCCGAAGGCGATGCCCCCGACGCCGTAGAGGATGCCGAGGAGGTATGACCGCAACATGGGGCCCTTGGGGGCGACGGCCAGCACCGTTGCGAGGTGGGGTACGGTCAGCCAGGCGAAGACGATCGGCAGCACCAGCCAGCACATCGAGGCCTGGAACAGCCAGTAGGTCTGCCAGCTCCAGCGGTGGAGGTAGCGTTGCGGCGCTTAGCACAGCGCGGCGCTGGCTGCGCCGATCGTGTGGTAGCCTGTGCCGAGCAGGGGATTGGGGGCGGGGGAGGGCGACATGGGGGTGACGAGGGGAGTGAGGGAGGAAGGAAGTGAAAGGGAGGGTGAAGGTGGGAGCGCTGAAGGCGCCGGTCCTGGCGTCCCCGGCCGGGGAGTCGCTCAGAGGCCGAACTCGGCTTGGATCTGGTGCGTATGCTGGCCGACGCGCGGGGCGCCGCGGGGCGAGGTGATACGCCGGCCGTCGATCACGATGGGGCAGCGCGTGGTGCGCAGGGACGGCCCGTCGTCCCGGCGGACTTCCTGCACGAAGTCGAGGGCGCGAAAGGCGTCCGTTTCCCACAGGCGCGACCACGTAAGCACGTCGGCGCACCAGTAGCCGCCGGGTTCGAGACGGTTGAGCCAGTGCCGGGTCGGCTGCGTCTTCGGGTGATCGACGAGCAACTGCTTGATCTCGTCGCGCCGGGTGAACCAGGTGTCGGGCGCGGCAAAGGCGGCGAGTGCGGGCAGCCCGAGCAGTTCGCCCAGCCGCGGCACGGAGCCCATGGCGAGGGCGAGGTGGCCGTCGGCGGTGGCATAGATGCCGTACGGCGCGCCGAGGTAGGCATGGGCGTTGTTGATGCGGCTGCGCTGCGGCTCCCGGCCTCCGTCGTTGAGGAAGGTGGTGACAACCTCGAATTGCAGATCGAGCACCGACTCGAGCAGGCTGACTTCGACCAGAGCGCCCCGGCCGGTGACGCCGCGGCGCACCAGGGCCGCCAGGATGCCCTGCACCAGGTGCGCGCTGGCGGTGAGGTCGGCCACGGAAAGCCCGAAGGGCACGGGCGGCTGGCCGGCGTCGCCATTCAGCCAGGCCAGGCCGGACACCGCCTGGGCGAGAAGGTCCTGGCCCGGTTTGTCCTTCCATGGACCTTCGCGACCGTAGCCGGTGACCACGCCGTAAACGAGGCGCGGATTCAGGGCGGCGCACGCGGCCGCGTCGAGTCCGATCCGCTCCATCACGCCGGGGCGGAAGTTCTGGATCAGCACGTCGGCCTGTGCGACGAGACGCCTCACCTGCGCGAGGTCGGCGGGGTTCTTCAGGTCCGCGGCGAAGCTCTGCTTGTTGCGGTTGATGGAGTGGAACAGGGTGCTGTCGCCATCGAGCGCGAGGTTTGAGATGTAGAGCTGCCGCCCGATGTCGCCCGTGCCGGGCCGCTCGATCTTGATGACGCGGGCGCCGAGGTCGGCCAGCCGTGTGGCGGCCCACGGGCCGGCGAGAAATTGGGCGAAGTCGAGGACGAGCAGGCCGTCGAGGGGATTCATGGCAGTTCGGTCGCGGTGCGGTGGATTTCGTCGAGGCCGGCCAGCGCGTCCGCGTCAGTCATGGTGCCGCCGAGGGCGGCGTGGATGACCTCGGCGGCGCGGCGTTGAAAGGCGCCATACCCGGCGTGGCGCGGCCGCAGCCACGCGCGATCGAGGGCGGGCAGGATGCGAATGAAATAGCCGCCGGTGAGTCGGTTGTTCTCCGGATCGAGCCAGGCGTCCCGGTGTCCCGGCTGGCCGCCGGAGGCCGTGTTGAGCGTGCGCTGGATTTCAGGCGCCGCGACGAATTGTGCGTAGGCCAGGGCGGCCGGATGGCGCGGGCGCAGCGCCGAAAGGGCCAATCCGGCCCCGCCCAGCACGGTGCGCAGCGGGGCGCCGGCGAAGGTCGGCGGCTCGCCGAACGCCAGCCGGTGGGCGGCGAAACCGGCGCGCGCGTAGTTCGAATACCCGTAGGCGAGCGGGCAGTAGGCGAGGCGCTGGTTGTCGGCCGCGGCCAGCAGG
>JBJKRV010000461.1:0-3436 GCA_046704465.1 Opitutaceae bacterium
GCCCAGGAGCCCGGCCGCGGCCATGAGGACGAAAGTCAGCGCCACCTGGGCGGTGATCAGCGCATGCCGCAGCCGGGTGGTCGCGCGGCCCGCGGTGCCGCTGCGCGACTCGAATTTCAGGACCTTCCCCACGTCGCGCCGGCGGTTGAGGGTGAGCATCGGGATGGCGAGGATGACGCCCACCACCGCTGCGCCGGCCAGGGTGGCGACGACGACGGTGGGATCGATCGCGATGTACCGACCCTGGGGCAACCGGCTCACTCCCCACGCCATGATCACGCGCAGCCCGGCGGCGGCAACCGCGATCCCGAGGACTCCCCCGACAAAGGACAGGAGCAGGGTCTCGGTCAGCGCCTGGCGCGCGATATCGAGCGTGCCCGCCCCGAGGGCGTGGCGGACGGCGAACTCCCGGGCACGGACGGTCGCACGGACGAGGAAGAGATTGAACAGGTTGACGATCCCGATCAGCAGCAGGAGGAAGACTCCGGCCTGCAGGAGCAGCAGGGCCGGCCGGACCGGAGCCACCAGGCTGGCGTGCAGCCCGACGACATCGGTGTGAAATCCGGCCCCCAAGACCATCTTGGCGAACGGATCGACCTTCTCGACCCGCTGATTCAACGCGTCGACCTGCTCCTGGGCCTGTGCGATCGTCGCGCCCGGCTTCAGGCGGGCGATGAGGCTGATCGTGTTGCTGTGGAGCGAGCGGATGGATCGCTCGCCCGGACTGAAGGCCAGCGGCACCCAGAGGCCCTTGCGGTCGCCGAGGTAGTCGAAGTCCGCCGGGAGGACGCCGACGATCGTGTAGGGCACATGGTCGAGCAGGAGCTGGCGGCCGATCACCTTCGGGTCGGCATTCTCATGCCCGCGCCAGAAATCGTCGCTCAGGACCACGACGTGGTCGTTTCCGGGCGTGCCCTCGCTTTCGAGAAAGAGCCGGCCGCGGGCCGCCGAAACTTCCAGCACGCGGAAGAAGGACGGCGTGACGAGGTACCTCCAATACCGCACGGTTGCATTGCCCTCGCCCACGCTGGCCCCGCTGGTCCGGATCGCCGCGACCTCGGCGAAGGCTGGCACGCCGCCGTCACGACGATCGTAGTAGTCGGGCACCGAGGAGCCGATGCGCCGGACGCCCGCCTTGGGGTAGCTGTTGAGCGTCGTGACCAGCCGGCCGGAGTCGGGGAAGGGCAGCGGCTCCAGCAGCACCGAGTGGACGATGGCGAAGATGAGCGTGTTCGCCCCGATGCAGAGGGCGAAGATCGCCAGGACGGTGGCGGCGAAGCCCGGGTGGCTGCGGAACTGACGCAGCGTGTATTTGAGATGGGAAAGCACGCGCTCCGGCCGGGCTTATGCCGGCGCCTCCGGTTTCCCCGTCACGGCTTCGCCGCCGGTGCGGAAGACGGTGCGCTGGGCGCGGCGGGTGAAGCGGTGAGCGTGGGTGACCATAAGGATGGTGGGGTCGGTGCGGGCGGTCGAGACCGGGGCTGGGCACCACGTCCGCAACACCACCGAGGTCTCGATTTCCATAAGAGGCAACCGTCGGCGGGGCAGCTTCGGGCCAGCGCCACCAACGTGTCCGACCCGGTCGAAGCGGCAAGGCGATTATGAATTTCGGCTTTTTTTGTTTCGGCGGGTGCGGACGCATTCGCGCCGCGACGCCGGCCGGCCGCAACCTTGAGTCAGCGGCCTGCCGTGGCGGACGACCGGCGGTGATCGCAGATTGGTCGTGCGCCCGGCCTTGGCAGCGATGAGTGTTGGTTGGGCCTCGCTTTCATCCCGCCCACAGTTCCCCGATGATGATCAGGACGGCTCCGGCGATCGCCAGCCCGAGCCCGCATGACGACAAGAATCGCAACCTGGTCCTTCTCCGAAGCACCGCCTTGGCCTTTTCCTTTTCTCCGGCCTTTTGCAGCCCCGCTATGCGAGAGTCATATTCCTTCAGCTTGCTGTCGAAATTCTGCGGAAATGTTTTCGGCAACGCCCAGACAAACAGACCCAACGCCAACCACACTGTACCGCGCAACACCATGGCTTTACTGCCAAAGCCAAAGACGCCCGAATAGAAATCATATTCCATGGTGCCGAACAGGCGGGTTATCCCTCACGTCGCGGCCGATTGAAATTCACTCCCGTCGAATGGTCAAGGGCATGCCCGATCCCCGGGGGACTCATGTCCCTCTCTGCAAGCCGAACGCAAGGGCCCGACTTCGGATCCGGACCCCGTCGCCAAGCCTTCCGCCGTCGCCGCCGCAATGGCGGCGCTATGGCGGACAGGACGGACGGCAGCCCAATCTCTGGTGTAGACCCGCCTTCACTCGGGCGAGGAGCTGGCCTGCCAGCCGTAGCCTTTCGCAATGCGAAAGGCGAAGGCTGGTGGCAAGGCCCGGAATCGAATCGGGGACACAAGGATTTTCAGTCCTCTGCTCTACCAACTGAGCTACCTTGCCCGAGCGAAAGAGGGTCAGCAAAAGAAGCGCCCCAGGGGGCGAATTTCTGGATGGACCGGTTTTACGACTTCGGCAAAATCAACCGGGCCAAGCAAGTCGATCGCCGCCTCCTCCACGGAACCGGGCGAGCTGCCGCGGGGACTTCGCTTCGGCGCCAAAGCACGACCACCGTCTCATTCAGTCAAGAGGTGATGCTTCCTTCGCCCCGAGACCAAAGCAAACGTTAGCCAGACGTGTACCGACAGTGAAATCTACCCACCCCACCATCTGTCGTCTCGCAGCCGCCATGGCCGTGGCGCTCACCCTGGCCCTCACCGGTTGCCAGACCGATTCAATCCAGCAGAGCATCAACGGGGGCAATACCTCGAATGCGCTGAAGTTGATCGAAGAGGGCAAGGACATCGACAAGCCCGACCTATTCGGCAACACGCCGTTGTTCTATGCCGTGGAGCATGGGGATGTCGCGGTCGTGCGTATGCTTCTTGAAAAGGGGGCTGATGCAAACCACGCCGACCGAGCGGGCATGAGGCCCCTTCAATATGCAGTAATGAACGGTGCGGTGGAGATAGTTCACCTGTTGGTAGCTCACGGCGCGAACGTCAACGAATCACTGGGTGACACCACCCTCATGGACCTGGCCTGCGTCACCGGGAATCGCGCCATCGCGGAAGAATTGCTGAACGCGGGTGCAGCGCCAGATGGGGCCGCCCTGGTTGAGGCGTCTCTAGGCCGCTCACCAAAGAGAGCGCAGGAACTCGTGGAATTCATCCTGAGTCGTGGCCCAAAATTCAATCTGAAAACCGGTGATTTGGATAGTGCTCTATATTGGGCATCGGTCCAGGGAAACCTACCGGTCATCAAATTGCTTCTCGCTCGCGGCGCCGGAGTCAATGTCCGGGTGGATGATGGACGATGGGAGTTAATGACTCCGCTGCAGGGAGCTGCCTCAGGCGGGCAAGCGGGAGCGTGTGACGCGCTGATCCAAGCCGGAG
>JBJKRV010000462.1:0-13030 GCA_046704465.1 Opitutaceae bacterium
GATCGCCGGCGACGTTGCCTCCGACGCGATCGGGCTGGCGGGTCAGGACATGACGGGCAGCTCCTGGTTTTGGAACTGGGCCAACAACGCCGGCGTGCCCGGCACCAGCTATGGCGACTACTCGTCCTCGGCCTTCCTGAACTCACCCCAAACCATTGCCGAAAAGGCGGCCATTTCCTCGTTCCAGCAGAACTTCGCCAAATACTTTCCGCAGTCCTTCTTTGATGCCTATGGCCTTGGAGTCAACGTGGCCGCAGTCACGGCGGGGAATTGGGCGAACGTGTACAACAACCCGAATCAATTCCCGTACCCATGGATGATCGCCAATACGGGCGGAGGAAAGGTCAACGGCACGTTCCCGATCATCACCCAGGACATCCAATCGAAGGGGTATGAACTCGATCTAACCGTTCGGCCCATCAGCAATTGGGATCTCACGTTCAATGCCTCTAGGATTGATGCCGTCCAGACCTCACTGGGGGCTGAGGATTCCGCCTTCATCCAGAAGGAATATGAGTTCTTCAGCTCGCCGGCTGGTATGGTACCCCTTTGGGGCGGCACGAATGCGGTTGGGGGTCGCGTCTACGATTACTTCATTCAAAACATCTGGTCCGCCTACCAGTTGCAGGCGGCCCAAACCGGCGCCGCGCAGCCGGAGTTACGGAAATGGAACTTCAAGGGCATCACGAACTACACGTTCATGCATGGATTCCTCAAGGGGATCAACGTGGGTGGTGCCGTTCGCTGGGCCTCGAGGCCGATCCTCGGCTATGGAATCAGCCAGGTCACCGATCCGCTCGGCAACAAGAGCTGGATCATGGATGTCAGCAAGCCGCTTTACGGCACGATCGAAGAGCACTTCGATGCGTGGATCGGCTATCAGCACAAGCTGACCTCCAAGATCAACTGGAGAATTCAGTTGAACGTCTACAATGTCGGCGAACAGCCGCACCTGGTCCCCGTCAGCGTCGAACCCGACGGCACGTATGCGCAGCAGCGCATCGAAATGGGCCAGCAGTGGGAGCTCACCAACAAATTCATGTTCTGATCTGCGGGCGGGGGCGCAGGGGACTCTCCTTCGCTTTCCGCCAGACCAACGACCATTGCCAACCGGGCGCCGGCTTCAGGCCGGCGCCTTTTTTTGGGGGGAGACGCCAGATTTTAGGCGGCCGGTTAACTGCCTGTGGAATCAAGGCCGACCGACTTCGAAATGCCCCACGCCGGATTCTAGGTGCCGGATGGTTAGGAGATTACGGTACTTAATGCATTAAGAGCGCGAAAAAATGCCTTAGGGGAAAATCCCGGAATTGAAAGCAGCCACGTGTTGCCGCTCCATCAGCATTGAAAGCCCTGAGGGGCGGCCGTGAGCCTAGCTCATGAAAGCCCCTCCTCTGTGGTACGCCAGGGCGGCGTACCGCCAACTCCAGACTCCTAACACGTATGAACAAGGTCCCCCAACTGGCGGGAAGATTTCCCGCGTTTCGCGTCGCCGTTTTCGCGGCGATTGGTTTGACGATCACGCCTTGGTCGCAAGGCCAGATGGCTGCAGATGATCAGGCTCGAACGCCGGCCGCGGCACGCACGAGTGAAATGGAGGAGAAGGTGATACGGATGGATCCATTCACCGTGACGACGGAGAACGAGGGCTACCAAGCGGTGGATACGCTTGGCGGTGCCCGCGTCGCGACCAAGCTGGCCGATACGCCGTCGGCGATTTCGGTCATCACGAAGACATTTCTGGACAACGTGGGCATCACGAATGCCCAGCAGCTCCTGGTCTATACGACTGACACTGAAGTCGCCGGCCTGTACGGGAATTTTGGCGGCGTCTCTGCTCGAGGCATTGGCGTGAGCAGCAACGCCGAGGCGGCGCGGCTGCTGAATCCGTCATCGGTCAACCGCGCCCGCGCTCTCACGGCCATGGACAACACGCGGAACTATTTTGCGAGCGAGATCCCGTGGGACTCCTTCAATATCAGCCGCGTCGATATATCCCGGGGTCCGAACTCGTTCCTATACGGCGTCGGCAGCCCGTCGGGCATCGCGAACGTTTCCACCTACGAGGCGATCTACAAGAATGAAGGCACGGTCGAGGCTCGGTTGGGCAGCTACGGTACGACGCGTGAGTCGTTGGACCTCAATCGGGTGCTCATTCCGAATGAACTCGCGGTGCGGATAGACCTTTTGAACGACGACACCCAAAACCGGCAGGAGCCGGCATTCAGTCATTCGAAGCGCGCCTATGCGGCCGCTCGCTTCGATCCGAAGTTCCTGAGTACGCCGTCCAGTCATATGTCGATCAAGGCCAACGCCGAGTCCGGAAGGGTGCGGTCCAACAATCCCCGCGAACTGCCACCGATGGATTTCATCACCGGCTATTTCGCCGATCCCTCGATCAACAAGCATGGGTACGATCCCTTCGTCTACGGCACCAATCAACAGCTCACCGGTGTGGGTTCTTTCCAGGGTACGTCGACCACCCAAACCCCTCAACCTGCCCTGTCGCCCTGGATCAATGCGCAGGATTATCACTATATCTGGCCCGGTCCCGCCGCGGCCTATTGGTACGATGCAAAGACCGGCGCTCTTCTGGGGAGCATGACGACATTTAACGGATTTACCGACGTCAATGGAAACAACGAAAGTGCCTTCCCGCAGGCAGCAGCGCTCTACATCACGGGCTTCCAGAACTACGCCATGACCAAGAACTTCCTGGATTCAACGCAATTCCCGGGAGCGTATGCGGGCACGGTCTTCTACAACAACAAGTCGCTGGCGGACACTTCGATCTTCAACTTTTATAACTCACTCGTCGACGGCCCGAACAAACAGGAGTGGCAGAACTGGCATACGTTCAACATCACGATCGAGGAGAGCCTTCTCAACGGCCGGATCGCGTTGCAGGGCGTTGTCGACCACCAGGATTTCGACCAAGGTCAGGTAGGGATATTTGGATACACCGAACCCTTCATCTCGGTCGATCTGGATGCCAACCTCATCGTGTATCCCTCGTGGTATCCCAACCAGGTAGTTGCAAATCCGAATGTGGGAAGACCCTTCCTGGCCAGCGATACTGGCGCCGGGAACCACAGCACCCATTATGTCCACGACAACTATCAGTTCATGGCCAACGGAGACCTCCGGTTTGAGGATTTCATGGGGGACAGTCCGCTGACCAAGATTCTGGGCCACCACTCGTTCACCGCGTTGGTCGGTCAGTACACCACCAAGCAAGAGGACAAGGCGTGGAACACGTATGCGACGGATACAACCTTTGCGGGCGCGTTGTCGACCGCAACGGGGCCGAATCAACAGATATCGCCTCTGATCTCGTCCAACCGCACGATTTCGTGGGTCTCCTACATCGGCCCCAGCCTTGTAAGCTCCAATGGTTCCAACCTGAACCTTAGCAATCTTGCCAACGGCATCATCCCGTCGAGCGGAGCCGTCGCGACTTGGGACCGCACTTGGACTGCCACCGGCGTGAATCCGGCCGACCCGTGGACCGATCCGTCCCCGTATGCGACCAATCCCTCCACGCAGGCGTCAAACCCCGCCAACTACAGGGGCTGGACGAATATTCCGGCAAACGTGCTCAACTGGCACAACAACATCGACGACCTCTATACATCCGGCACGAAAGTCTGGCAGCAACTGCGATCGGCGGCCTTCATGTACCAAGGCCACTTCCTGGATGACGTCATTATTCCCGAGTGGGGCTGGCGGCGCGATACGATCACGCAGAGGTCCTCCAACGCTCCATTGGATCCTAGCACCCATGTCGCCAGCATGAACTACGGGATCACCGGGAGTGATACCAAGTTCAGCACGAATTCGACCAGCTATGGACTCACCCTGCACTAGCCGAAACCGGTTCGGGCCATACTACCGTTGGGCTCGGATGTGAGCCTCTATTACTTCCATGGGAAAAACGAGACGCCAAAGGTGCGCTACGCGTTCGATGCCAGTATGCTCGCCCCTGAGAGCGGCAAGACCGACGATTATGGAATCCAGGTGGATACTCTCAACGGCCATGCGACCCTCCGGTTGACGTACTTCAAAACTGTGGATAGCAATGCGCAATCGGGTTCCGGCGCGGCAGATCCGCTCGGGAATAACGGCTACTACCTGTACCTGCTGCCCGCATGGGGCGCCGCCGATGCAGCCGCCAGCGGCTTGGAACCGACCGCACCTGGTGGCGGTGGCACGTTTGCGACCAACACGGGAGATGTTGCCGCCCAAGCGGCCGCCGTGGCCGACTTCAAGGCGAATTTTGCCAAGTACTTCCCGCAGTCCTTCTTCGACGCCTACGGTCTCGGAGTCAATGTGAACGCGATCACGACCGGGGATTGGGCCAACGTGTACAATAGTCCGGGCACCTACCCGTACCCGTGGACTATCGCCAACACCGGCGGGGGCAAGATCAACGGCTCGTTCCCGATCATCACCGGGGACGTTGAGTCCAAGGGATATGAACTGGAAGCCACCGTGCGGCCGATTAGTAACTGGGATATCTATTTCAGCGCCACGAAAATAAATGCGGTTCAGACCGCGCTGGGGGCGGCAAATTCCGCCTTTATCGAGAAAGAACATGAATTCTTCACGGGACCGGCCGGCGTTCTGCCACTTTGGGGCTACTGGAACGGCCCGGGTGGTGGCACAAGCACGCTCCAGAGTTACTTCCTTCAGAACATCTGGTCCGCGTACCAGCTCCAGTCGGCCCAGACGGGCTCTCAACAGCCGGAAATTCGGAAGTGGAGCTTCAAAGGCATCACGAACTACACCTTCAAGAATGGCTTCCTGAAGGGCGTCAACGTGGGTGGCGGCGTTCGCTGGTCCTCGAAGCCGATTCTCGGCTACGGGATCACGCAGATCACCACTCCGGCCGGCTTGGCGTGGACCATGGACGTCACCAAGCCGCTCTACGGCACCATCGACGAGCACGCCGATCTTTGGATTGGCTACCAGCGCAAGCTGAGTGCCGGCATCGATTGGAGGATCCAAGTGAACGTCTATAACGTCGGTGAGAAGCCGCACCTGGTTCCGGTGAGCGTCGAGCCCGATGGCACGTATGCGCAGCAGCGCATCGAGATGGGCCAGAGGTGGGAGGTCACCACCAAGTTCATGTTCTGAGCCAGGATTGAATCACCGCCGCCACCGGTGGCGGCGGCGACCTTTCAGGTGCCGGGAGTCTGCTCCCGGCACCTTCATTTCCTGTGCCAGGTTGACCGTGATTGTAGGGCGCGCATCGTTGCCCTCATGTCGAACGGGAAAGGTGCCCTGATTCGCGCCGGGCTTTTCATGGGAGTTGTCGGGGCGCTTATGGGGGGAAGCGGGTGCGGCCAGTCGGCACTGCCGCTGCCTCCGCTGCCGCCGGCACCGAAGCCCATCAACGACACCGGGTACCTACATGCCCGGCAGATCGGTTTCCCGATCGAGGACCACCCATGGATCGCCCACGTGACGCCGGTGGACCTGGATCAGGACGGCCTCATGGATGTCGTCGTATGCGATGCCCGGAGGAACGAGGTCACTTGGATCCGCCAGTATCCTCGCGGGGTGTTTCACGAATATGTACTGGCAAAGGACATTCCGTCGCCGGTGCATGCCGCGGCCGTGGATATGAACGGTGACGGGCATCTCGATTTGCTGGTGGCAAGCATGGGCGAGATTTTCCCCGACAACGACCGGATCGGCTCGGTGATAATTCTGGAGAACGACGGCCACGAGCATTTCACCAAGCACGTGATCGCCAACCACATCGACCGGGTTACTGATGTGGAAGCCGGCGATTTCAACGGCGATGGCCGGCTGGATCTGGCGGTGGGGCAATTCGGCTACGACCAGGGCGAGATTCAATGGATGGAGAATCTCGGCGGCTGGCACTTCAAGAGCCACCCACTTCTCAATCTCTCCGGTACGATCAACGTCTGCGTCGGCGACTTATGCGGCCACGGCGCGCAGGACATCGCCGCGGTGGTGTCGCAGCAATGGGAGGAGATCTACCTGTTTGAAAACGATGGCCATGGCCACTTCACAAGCAAGGTGCTCTGGGGCTCCACCAACCAGGATTACGGGAGCAGCGGCATCAGCTTGTGCGACCTCAACCACGACGGCCGGCCCGACATTCTGTATTCGAATGGCGACGGCTTCGGTCCGGCGGTTGTTCCCGGTCCCCGGCCCTGGCACGGATTGCAGTGGCTGGAGAACCTTGGCAACGGCAATTTCAAATATCACCGCATCGGCGACCTCCCGGGCGCCTATAGCCCTATCGGCGTTGACCTCGACGGCGATGGCAACATGGACGTGGTAGCCTGCAGCGCCTACGCCGAGGATTGGAACAAGGCGGATTCCCACCCGGTGACGCTGATGTGGTTCCGCAATAACGGTCACATGCGCTTCACCCCCTACATTCTGGCCCGCCTGCCCAAGGACATCATCACGGTCGAGGCGGCTGATTTCACCGGCGACGGCCGTCCGGACCTGGTCACGGGCGGGTTTGACGTCAATCCGCCCTTTGAAAACATGGGACGGGTCATGCTCTGGACGCGGAAACCCCAGCGGTGAAACGTGCCGTCAAACGTTGGGGATTTGTGGGGGGCGTTCTGCTGGCCGGGGCGATGGTGGCCGTGTGGCGGTGGCACGCGGTGGCGAGGGAGCGGGCGATCATCGCAGCCAGCGTGCCGCCGCGACCACAAGCTACCGGACTTCCGGCGGAATTTCGGGAACGCATCGACCGGTGTGAGCAACACGCGCGCCGCGGTCCTGATCGTCTGGCGGCTTTGGCCGAGCTGAGCCGGCTGTATCAGGCCAACGGCTTCTTGGCGGCCGCCAGTCGGTGTTTCGAAGGCCTTTTGCGGGTGGATCCGGACAACCCGCGGTGGACACATCGCTTCGCGAGCATCCTTTCCGGTTATGGGGAGTTGCACGAAGCCTTGCCGCTGCTGCGCCGCACCGTGGCGCTCGCGCCTCGTTACGTGCCAGCCCGGCTTCAGTTGGCTAAAACGCTGCTGGACTTGAACGAATCTGCGGCTGCTTCCAGGGCTTATGCCGCTGTGCTCAGGCGGCAGCCCGACAACCCTTATGCTGAGCTCGGTCTGGCCCGCATCGAGATTGCCGCCGGTCAATGGCCCCAGGCGCGCGACCGTCTCGAGATCGCGGTGAAGAAATCCTGCTACCGCGTCGGTTACGACCTGCTCCCGACCGTCTACGATCACATGGGCGAGACCGAGCAGGCCGATGCCATCCGCGCGCGTATGAAGGCGTCGGGCGCCTTTGTGGACCCCTATGATCCTTGGCTCGAGGAACTGCTGGACGACTGCTTTGACACCTACCGGTTGTCGATGGCAGCGGGCACTGCCGTGCAGCGCGGCGACTACAAGAGCGCGGTCCACTGGGTGCAGCGCGCCCTGAAGCTGGCGCCGGACAACGGACAGCTCCATTTCCAGTTGGGGATCATTTACCTCGAGCAGAAGGAAGACGCGAAGGCCGTACCAGAGCTCACACGTTGCACGGTGTTGAAGCCGAACTTCGCGGATGCCTGGGCCTACCTGCATCAGGCCTATCAGTCGCTCGGCCAGCCGGAGACGGCGGCACGGGTGCTGGCGCAAGGGTTGGCCCATTGTCCGGATTCGCCGGGCCTGCGCTTGGCGGATGCGCGCCAGTTGGTGGCCGCCGGGCGCTATGCCGCGGCCATCCCTGAATTCGAGGCCTCGATCCGGCTGCGCCCAGACGAAGCGGATGCCTATGTCCTTTTGGCCAGCGATTACTTTCGCCTCAAAGAGATCTCGCGCGGCGTCGCTGAACTGCACCGGGCCCTCGAAGCCGAACCGGAGAACCCGACCGCACTGAGCACCCTGGCCCTCTATTCCATCTCCGTCGGCGACGAGGCCGCGGCCCGAAAATTGATGCACCAGGTGCGCCGGCAGATCCGAGTTGGCTCCACCATGCTCAACCGGCTGAACCAGGCGTTCGAACGGCGTTTTGGAATCGCACCGTAGCCGCATTCATTTGATCGGCGTGCGGGCCCGCCGCACCATCTTCCATCGACCATGAACCTGCCCGACCGACCTTCCGCCCACCGAATTCTTCAGGAATATGTCCACGATGACTACCAGCGCCACCACGCGCTCATGGTTGCGACCGCCTTGGAGGGTTATGCCAACGCGTACCGGGAGGACGCTGACCTCTGGTATATCACCGGCTTGCTGCACGATCTCGACTTTGAGCGGCATCCCGCGACCCATCCGTATGAATCCCTCGGCTGGTTCCGGACCTGGGATTACCCCGATGATCTAGTCCACGCCGTCGAAGCCCACGCCTACGGTTATAACGGTTATGCAACTTTGCCCCGGACCAAGCTCGCGGCCGCCCTGATTGCGTGCGACGAGATCTGTGGGATTTTCTACGCGTACCGGAAACTGAATCCGATCCCCTACGGTCAGATGAAAGCCGGCTCGATCAGGAAGAAACTGAAGGAACCAAGCTTTGCCGCGAAGGTGGATCGCAACCTGATCCGGCTTGGCTGCGAACACCTGGGCGTGTCGCTGGATCAACACGTCACCAATCTCATTCAATTCCTTGCAGTCTTGAACTAGAGCAGGCGCACCCCGGCCACAGGATGATCGGGTCCCGCACCTAAGGAGGCAATCATGGCGATTCGCATTGTCAGATTGGGCAGTCCCCGGATCGAAGGCGAGGGCCTGCGCATAGGCACGGTCCGCCGCCCGCCGCGCGGCGTGCCCAAGGCTTTGTTTGCGTCACAGGATTGGTACGACGTTTGGTTTCCCGAACTGGCGCCGAGCCCGGCCACGGTGAAGTTGGGGCAGGCAGCGAAGACTCCGGCGCAGTGGGCAGCTTTCGCGAAAAGATACCGAGCCGAGATGAGCGCGTCCGGAAGTGCTCATGCGATCGGCTTGCTCGCCGCGTTGTCGCATCAGACCGATTTCTCAGTTGGCTGTTATTGCGAGAACGAAGCGCACTGTCATCGCTCGATTTTGCGCGGATTGTTGCGCGCGAACGGAGCTTTGCTTGCGGGCTGATGATCCGAACACTGAATCGTGTTGGCAGTCAGATCGACGTCGTCGGTGTGCGTGAAATCGGCACACGCGGGGAGACGAGATTGATCATCCAAGTGCATGGATACTGGGGGTGCCTGAAATCCTTGGTCCGACCCGAAGTCGTTGGTAGAAAAGGACGCCGGCTCGGCGTCACCGCCGGGCCGGCCTTAACACAACACAAGCTAAGCTGACCAAAAAGAACGTATTCGACCTTGGTTAGTTATGATTAGTAAGTCAATTAGCGGCGTGTTCGTTTGCTAATAGTCGGTCTGCTTATTTTAGGCCGCTTCGGTCATTATCCGGTTAGCGCGAGCTTGGGCTCATAGTCCCGTTATCGACTTTCGTCAGCGCATCACGAAATGCCGGAGTCGAAAGCTTTGACGGGTTCTGATGCACGCCACAGGGGGAAGGAGGACGATATCCTGGCCCGAACTGCTGAATTGAAACCATGGACAACTTAAGAGATTGGTGAACAATAGGATAAACTGCTCTCACTCGTCCAGGGAAACGTCAGCTCTTGCACCAAGAGTGAACTCAATTACCGAATGTGCACATTCATATGACCCTGCTCCATAGTGCACCAACCGGCATTGGTTTGGCGACGCATTCGAGCTACCTATTGGGGTGGGGTGCTAGCGGTATTCCTCGCCGGTGATGGCGTTGATGATCTTTGAGTTCTCGACGTGATAGTTGGGATCGGCACGGAAGGCCAATTTGACGCCGTAGTTCTGCTCCATGCGGACCAGCAGGTCAGCGTCCTCACTGCGCAGCCGTTCGAGAATGCTCGGATGCACTAGCACGCGCAGGGCATATTCCTTGCCGTCATTGCGGGCATGCAACCGGCGGACTATCGACGATAGGCGGCGCTGGAGTTCGACCGAGACGGTGGTGGCGCTCTTGACGATTCCCCGACCCCGGCAATAGGGGCAGTTGGTGTAGAGATTGGAGGCGAGCGACTCTTGCTGCCGCTGGCGCGTCATTTGCATGATGCCAAGCAGCGAAATGGGAAGAATATGCGTCTTGGCCTTGTCCTCGGCCATTGACCGGACCATCGCGTCATAAACCTGGTTGCGGTGCCGGCGCTCCTTCATGTCGATGAAGTCAATGATGATCAGGCCGCCGATGTTGCGCAGCCGGATTTGGCGCGATATCTCACGAACGGCCTCGAGATTGACCTGAAGGATCGTGTTCTTTTCCTCGCCGGGCCGCGCTTTGTGCGAGCCGGTGTTGACGTCGATGGCGATGAGCGCCTCGGTTTCATCGATCACAATCTCGCCCCCCGACGGGAGGGTCACCTTGCGCTGAAAGGTTTGCTCGATCTGCCGCTCGATATTGAAACGCTCAAAGATCGGGATGCTGTCTTTATAGTGGGCGATCTTCGAGCGTGAGCGCTTGGAGATCTGGCTGACCAGCTCCAGCACGCGCTCGTAGTCAGCCGAGCTGTCAACCAGCACCCGGTCGATGTCCTCCGTGAGAAAATCGCGCACCGTGCGCTCGACGATATCGGGCTCCATGTACAGACACGCCGGTGCTCTCTCGGACTGCACCTTCTGTTGGATCTCCTCCCATTTCTTCAGCATGAGGTGGAGGTCGCGCACGAAATAGCGGGCTTTCTTGCCTTCGCCGGCGGTACGGACGATTACGCCCATGCCTTCCGGAATCGTCAGCTCGTTAACCAGCTGGCGCAGGCGCTGGCGCTCACGGGCGTCTTCGATCTTGCGCGAGATGCCGCACTGGTCGGAATAGGGCATCAGCACCAGATACCGTCCCGGCAGCGCAAGATTGGTGGTGGTGCGCGGACCCTTGCTCCCGATCGGACCCTTGGTCACCTGGATGACGATGTCCGTCCCCGGGGGATAGAGACCAGGAATGTCCTTTACGGTCGGCTCGGCCCCTCGCGGGGCGGCGTTCTTCTTCCGGTTGACACGGACGACCTCCACCGACGAGTCGGCGGCGGCTGGCAGCATGTCCCAGTAATGCAGGAAGGCGTTCTTGTTGTAACCGATGTCGACGAAGGCAGCCTTCAATCCGGCATCAAGGTTCTTGATCCTCCCTTTGAAGATCCCGCCGACCATCCGATTGTCCGACTCGCGCTCGATCTCGAACTTGTCGAGGATGCCGTTGACCAGCAGGGCCACGCGCTTTTCGAGCGGCTCGGAATTGATGATCAGTTCGCGGAAATCCGGCTTTTCCTTCTGAAAAACGCCGAGGATCTTCTGGAGAACGGGACGTTGGCGGGATCGTTCGCGGGCTTCGCGGCGCAGGGCGGACGGATTGACCGGCTCACGAAGCCGCTCCGACGGCGGGGCGGCCAGCTCCTCGTCGTACTGGTTGGAAACGTCCTGAGGCGGGACGTTGGCGGAGGGTTGGTTGCTCATGGGGGGCGATGTCGTCTTGGGTTGGGACGGCGTGCCTTCGAGCCCGGCGCGGCGCGCAGGAAATTCCGGCAAAACGGTCAATATCGGGGAGGAAGGTGAACATGGTGTTCAGAACTCCTTTCGGAACCGATAGACGCTTTGGACCAGTCCTTGCAGCACACAGCAGTTAAGCGCAAAGGAACCACCGTAGCTGATGAAGGGAAGCGGGATGCCGGTAATCGGCACCAGCCCGATGGTCATGGCGATGTTCACGAACACGTGGACGGCGAAGAGCGCTGTCACGCCGACGGCGAGCAGCGTTCCAAACCGGTCGCGGGCGAGACCCGCGATCCGGATGCCGTTCCACAATATCACGCCGAAAAGGCCAAGCACCGAGATGCTTCCCAGGAAACCTTTCTCCTCGGCGATAACCGAGAAGATAAAATCGTTGTGCGCGACGGCGCGCGGCAGATAGCCGAGCCGCGCCTGCGTCCCCTTTGTCCACCCCTTGCCGAACAGCCCTCCCGAACCCACCGAGATGAGCGATTGGTTGAGGTTCCAGCCAATTCCGAGCGGATCCACGCCCTCCGGATTCACGAAGGCGAGAATGCGGTTGCGCTGGTAATCATGGAGCGGGAGCAGTCCGTGCGGCTCGTAGGCGCCCTTGTCGGTCGCGGGTGAGAGGTGGTGGGCGGTCAGAAACTGCTGGTAGCGGTACGTGTCCAGGGCGACCAGACTCACGAGCAGCACAAAAATCCCCAGCGCCGCCGCAAAGAAGCGCTGAGAGAGATTGGAGACATACAGCAGGGCAAAAGCCATTATCGGGATGACCAGCGCCGACCCCAAGTCGGGTTGGAGCAGAATCAAGAGGATGGGCAACCCTGCCGCAAGAGCCAATTTCCCAAGGACTTTCAAAGAATCGCGCAGGGTTCCTACCCTTGAACGGGTCAGGATGCTCGCGGACATGATCAGAACGCCAAGCTTCGCTAATTCAGCCGGTTGGACCGAAAAAGGGCCAAAGTCGATCCAGCGGGTGGCTCCAAGGCGGGTGACCCCCAATGGAGTCCACAGCAGAAGAAGCGAGGCAATGCAGGCCACATAGACCCAATGTGCGTAATTCAGCCAGAACCGGTAATCGATCAGGGCCACGACCAGATAGGCCGCGCCGCCGATGGCGAGCCACACGATCTGCAGCCTCCACTGGCTGCGTCCGGTGGCCAGCGTGGCGCTATAGATGAAGAAGACGCCGATCGTGCCCAAGGCGAGGATCACCACCGGGTTGATCCAGTCAAAGCGTTCACGCGTGCGGGTCTTGACCAGACCTAAAAGGGGAAAGGGTTCACGCAGATTCACGCCGGCGACAATGTCGGTCTTCGTTCGCGGAATGTCGAGAACCTAGCCGAGTGCAGGATGCCCTTATTCCGCCGGCAGGACCACGCTGGCCGGAATCAGCGCCGGAAGCCTCCCGGTCCTGCCTCCACCGACCAAGTACATGACCGAATGTCGGATGTATTCGCAGAAGAGCCGCGTGGCAGTGCTGTTGATTGTCGCGTGGTCGCCGATGATCTACGGCCAAGTTGCGACCCTCCGCGAAAGGAGGTTCTGGTGTTTGGT